>JAQICG010000044.1 GCA_027858635.1 Gammaproteobacteria bacterium
ACGGTTCACTTCGGCTGCCTGTTCCATGGCGCTCATGTTTTTGTGAATGATGCCGATGCCGCCTTCCTGAGCCAGCGCAATAGAGAGACGGGCTTCGGTAACGGTATCCATGGCAGCAGACAACAGTGGAATATTTAATTCAATATCGCGAGTGACTTTAGTGCGCAGACTGACGTCCTTCGGCATAACGACCGAGTGCGCAGGAACCAGTAAAACGTCGTCAAAAGTGAGAGCTTCCTCGATAATTCGCATAGTGCTCCTATAAACTGTGATGGTCTTGTAAAGCCCGTCATTATAGGCTTCCGGCCATTAATCGTAAACACTAATTAAGTCTGCTACGAGAAAAACATTCCAATACTCTGGCTGGTAGAGTTATAACCGGCACATGCATTAAACTAGCGCGAAACCGACAAACCCCATTTGATTGCATGATGCCTTATCGTACCCCCATAACAACCGCCGGCCGCACCCTCTATTCCGTCTCCGAACTCAATCGGTCGGCCGCAGCCGTTCTCGAACAGAATTTTTCGTGGGTGTGGGTGGAGGGTGAAATCTCCAACCTGGCACAACCCTCCTCAGGGCACATCTATTTCAGCCTGAAAGACAGTCAGGCGCAGGTGCGCTGCGCCATGTTCAAAAGCCGGCAACTCAGCATGAACTTCCGCCCGGAAAACGGCCAGCAGGTGCAGATTCGTGGCAAAGTCAGCCTGTATCAGCCGCGCGGCGACTACCAGCTCATCGTCGATCGCATGGAAGAGGCGGGAGATGGCGCGCTGCAGCGCAAGTTTGAAGCCCTGAAGGCCAAACTCGCCGCTGAAGGTCTGTTCGACGAGGAGATCAAGCAGGCCATTCCAGAACTGCCTGAATGCATTGGCGTGATCACCTCCAATACTGGCGCCGCCATTCACGATGTACTCAGCGTCATCAAACGACGCTATCCTGCGATTCCGGTGAAACTGTATTCCGTGCCTGTTCAGGGCGCGGCGGCCGCGCCTGCAATCTGTAGAGCGCTGGAACTGGCCGCCGAACAAGGCAGCTGTGACGTGCTGCTGCTGGTTCGCGGCGGCGGCTCTCTGGAAGATATGTGGGCCTTCAACGAAGAAAGCGTGGCGCGTGCGGTATATGCCTGCCCTATTCCTGTGGTCAGCGGTGTTGGCCATGAGGTTGATGTCACCATTGCTGATTATGTCGCCGATGTTCGCGCCGCCACCCCCACGGCAGCGGCCGAAACGGTCACGCCGGATCAGGCCGTCTGGTTACGGTCACTGACATGGACCCACCTGCATCTGCAACAGCTCATGGCGCAAAAAATACAGCGCCACCACGAAACCCTGAACTGGCTGAGCAATCGCCTGGCACAGCAGCACCCGGTGGCGGTGGTGCAGCGATTAAGCCAGAAACTGGATGATCTGGAGCAACGCCTGAATTATGCCTGGCGCTATAGCCTGCATCAGCAGCAGAACCGTCACCAGCAGCTGCACGCACGCCTGCTGAGTGCATCGCCTGTACATAAGATCGGCCATGACCAGCATCGCTTGCAGATTCTGGGGCAGAATCTGGAGCATCACATCCGGCAGCTGCTGGAGCGCCGGCAGGCACAACTGCAAAACAATGCCCGTACTCTGAATGCCATCAGTCCTCTGCAAACACTGGAGCGCGGCTATTCCATTACCCGCAACGGCCAGGGCAAAACCATCAGCCGCAGCAGCGAAATTTCTGTGGGCGAGGAGATTGAGACTCGTCTGCATGAGGGGCAAATCATCAGCAAGGTCAGGAGAGTTATCAGCTAGTTTTCCTGATGACAACGATTTTTGTTGCGCAACATGGTGTTTTTATGATAAATAGACGCGCTCAGTTTTATACAAACGATAATTTGGAGTGATTCAATGGCTCAACAAGCGCCTCTAACAGAACATGGTTTTACGCCCTACAAGCCCAAGAAGGGCGAAGGATATATGAGCGAAGGGCAGGCAAAGCATTTCACGGAAATATTGGAAGCATGGAAACGTGACCTCATGAACGAAGTCGACCGCACTGTTGGTCACATGAAAGATGAAGCCGCCAACTTTCCAGACCCTGCCGACCGTGCAACTCAGGAGGAAGAGTTCAGCCTCGAGCTGCGCACCCGCGACCGTGATCGCAAACTAATCAAAAAAATCGACGACACCCTCGACCTGATTAGTGACGGCGAATACGGCTACTGTGAAACCTGTGGTGTTGAAATCGGCTTGAAACGCCTTGAAGCCCGTCCTACGGCCACGCAGTGCATCGACTGCAAGAGTCTGGACGAAATCAAAGAGAAACAGATCAAGGGCAAATAAGTCTTAATTAATATTGTCAGTTTTTGATGTTGTTCGCGGCCGGGCGCTGTTTTTTAAATACCCATCCGCGAATGACATCATGCTGAAAGAGGCAGATCTTAACAGATTTATTCGCGTCTTTGGCGTCCTTCGCGGACTGGCTTTAGATCTTCTATCCGCGAAAAATCAAATTCAACATAAATACTAAAACCCATCTTTGCCTTTATCTGTGCTCATCCGCATCCATCTACGGATATTTCAGTTTTTATTCCGTCTACAGATAAACGCAGATGAACGCCGATAAGAACAAATGCTGAAAACATAACTTAAAAGATTTATTTGCGTTTTTGGCGTCCTTCGCGGACCGGCTTTAAATCTTATATCCGCGGAAAACAAATGCAACATAAATACT
>JAQICG010000111.1 GCA_027858635.1 Gammaproteobacteria bacterium
TTTCAGGTCAACATTCGCCGCATCCATATGCTGGTAAAATTCGGCGCGCGGCTCATCGCAGACATAACCGGCGTTCACCGCCACCGATTTAATGCCGCGCTGCTGACAGGCTTTGGCGACATCAATGGCGTACTCGTGGAAAATTACCGGATCATTATAGGTGTAGGCCACACTGCGGCAGCCCAGCTCTTCCGCCGCCTGCGCAATCGCCTCGGGCGTGGCGCGGTCCATCAGTGTATCCAGTTCGCGCGATTTGCTAATGTCCCAGTTCTGGCAATACTTGCAGGCCAGGTTGCAGCCGGCGGTGCCAAACGATAGCACCGGTGGTCCCGGCAAAAAGTGGTTAAGCGGCTTTTTTTCGATGGGGTCGATGCAGTAACCACTGGATCGTCCGTAGCTGGTGAGCACGATCTGGTTATCGACGCGGGCGCGAACAAAACACAAACCGCGCTGCCCTTCGTGCAACTTACACAGGCGCGGACATAAATCACATTGCACCCGGCCATCATCCAGATCGTGCCAGTATTTGGTCGGCACCACCCCAACGTCCGTCATCAATATCTTTTCTTTTGCTGCCGCCATTTCTGAGCCGCCATCGTTGAATCGACATTTTAAATGCCCTATCACTTTATCATGGGGCTTGAGACTGTACATTTAAAGACCATAGGTCGCATAATAATAAGTAACGACGTGATCTATTTGCAAATGCGCAGCATAGTCAGTCGCTGCATTACCAACAATTTCTCCAAAGGAGGTCTGTTATGTCCAGCATTCGACATCCCGCAGTCGCAGACATGTTTTACCCGGGAGACCCGGTGCGACTTAGCGCAGAGATTCAGTCCATGCTCGCTGCCGCCACAGCCACAGCCGCCGCCACGCCCAAGGCGATTATCGTGCCGCACGCCGGTTATGTTTACTCCGGCCCGATTGCCGCCAATGCCTACGCACAACTGATTCCGGCCAAAAATAAAATCCGTCGCGTAGTTCTGCTGGGCCCCTGTCATCGCGTTCCCCTGACAGGCCTCGCCACCAGCAGCGCTGATTATTTCGAGACGCCGCTGGGCACCATCCCCATCGATCGTGAACTCAGTGACAAAATTTTACAATTGCCGCAGGTGCAGGAATATGACCTGACCCACGCGCAGGAACACAGCCTGGAGGTGCAGCTGCCGTTCCTGCAAAAGACGCTGGATGAATTTACTCTGCTGCCATTGGTGGTAGGGGATGCCAGTGGCGAGGAAGTCCATGAAGTGCTGGAAGCGGTCTGGGGTGGTGATGAAACCCTGATCGTCATCTCCTCCGACCTCAGCCATTACCACGACTACAGTACGGCGCAGTCACTGGACACGGCAACCTGCCGGGCCATTGAAAATCTCGATGACAAACACATTGAATTCGGCCAGGCCTGTGGCCGCAATCCCATACTTGGTCTGGTGTTATCGGCGCGTAAACACCACCTTAAAGTCGCCACGCTCGATTTGCGCAACTCCGGCGACACCGCCGGCGGACGAGGGCAGGTAGTCGGCTACGGCGCCTGGGCATTCGTACAGCCGGAAGCGTAGCTCATGCTTAATAAGCAACAACAGCAACAACAGCAACAGCTTCACAGCATCGCCTATGATTCCATCCAGCACGGCCTTGCTCATGGCACCGCCATGGCGGTTGATCTCAGCGCGCTGGACGCAGAGCTGCAAACCCGGCGCGCCACCTTTGTCACACTGAATAAACATGGCCAACTGCGCGGCTGCATCGGCATGCTTGAACCGGTACGCCCTCTCGCCGAAGATATTGCCCACAACGCCTTCGCCGCCGCGTTTTCCGACTCGCGTTTTCCACCACTACAACAAGATGAACTGAATCAGTTGCAGATTCATATCTCCATCCTCGGCACACCCGAAGAGATGACCTTTGCTTCTGAAGAGGACCTGATCACCCAGCTACGCCCCGGCGTCGATGGGCTGATCATGGAAGAGGGCAGTCGCCGCGGTACCTTCCTGCCCTCCGTCTGGGAATCGTTACAGGATCGGCGCGAGTTTGTTAATCACCTGAAAATAAAATCCGGCCTGCCCGCCAATTACTGGAGTGACAGCATCCGGATTAAACGCTACACCGTGGAAGAATTTTAGAGGAAAAGATTAAATGCTTTTTCACCGCAGAGGCGCAGAGGAAAAATTTCTTAATTTAAACCTGAATCCGTGGCTTAACCGCGGAAATGTTAAATAATTTATTACAGTCGACACTTACAACACAAAAAATTTAAAGATTTTCTCTGCGTTCTCTGCGTTCTCTGCGTTCTCTGCGTTCTCTGCGTCTCTGCGTCTCTGCGGTGAAAGCTTTTGCATTAAATGTTATCC
>JAQICG010000043.1 GCA_027858635.1 Gammaproteobacteria bacterium
GCCAGATAGTCCTCGGTATCCACGGCGGTGGCATGATAGCGATCTTCCCAGTAAGCACCTTTACGGTGTTTGCGCTGGTTATATTCCTGTGCCGTGCGTCCGGCGATCAACTGCATACTGCGAGCGATTTCGCCGTTACCCCGATCGAGCACCAGCAAATGGATATGATTGGAGGTGACAATATAATTTAACACGCACAGGCCATAGCGCTTTCTAGCTTCGAATAACCAGTGACGCCAGCGGTCGCGGTCGCGGGCAAATTTGAGGAGAAATTCTTTTTGATGGCAGCGATGGGTAATGTGCCAGACATGGCCGGGTAAGAAATAACGGTGTGCGCGTGGCATGTGCTCTTCTCCCTTAAAGCGGTGATTTATACCTTTAAATTGGCTGTTTAAGCGCTATATGTACGTCTATTTTAACGGTTTTAACTTATTATTCAATTAGTTGTATAGGTCCGACCCTGCGTCAGCTTGAAACTGCGTAAGCAGCGATGACTGTCTTGATCCTGATGGGTAACTGAAGCACTTCATTTTTAAAGTAGCACGAAAACAAAAAATCGGGCACATGGCACGATAATCAAATCGTATTTTTTTGGTGTGGCTGCACTTTAGTTTTATTCGGCCTGTTGACAGCGAACGACTGTATGGGTAACCCCTTAAACTACCTTTCTTTAGTTTGCGGAGGAAGGCGCCTTACACACCGCCATCAATCCGGTTCGTCAGCTTTTTTTGTCCAGTGGCTTACCAGCCAGTCCCCAGGGTGATTCGCTTAACCACGCATTAATCTGTTCAGCGGGCATCGGCCGACCCATGTAGTAGCCTTGTGCTGCATCACAACCGAGGGTTTTAAGCTTCGCCCATACAGCTTCGTTTTCCACGCCTTCTGCCACCACTGTGAGCCCCATATCATGCGCCAAAGTAATTGTGGATCGTACGATGCTCGCGGAATCCGTGTCATCGAGCATGTCCGCGACAAACGATTTGTCGATCTTGACCGCCGTAACCGGCAGTTTTTTAAGATAACTGAGAGAAGAATAGCCAGTACCAAAATCGTCAATGTAGAGCGGTATCCCGAAACCTCTCAATCGTGACAGGACTTCGAGCGCACTTGCTGGATCCGCCATAACTGCGCTTTCCGTTATCTCCAGCTCAAGCATCCCTTTCTCGACTGCGTATACTGCACACAATTCCTGTATCTTATCCAGCAGGTGGGGATCCTGGAGATTGAAGGCGGAAAGATTGACGGCGATTGGCACACTGATACCATTCTGCCGCAGTGCAAGCGACTGGTGTAATGCGGTTGCCAGTGCCCAGTCTGTGAGCATTCGGATCATCCCGGTGCGCTCTGCCAGTGGTATAAACTCATCGGGTGAAACCATACCGTGCGTTGGATGCGACCAACGCGCCAATGCCTCGAAGCCATTGACGATACCTGAGCGCATGGAAATCTTCGGCTGGTAATACAGTTCCAGCGCATTATTCTCCAATGCACGATTCAGATCGGAAGCAAGCGCCAGATGGCGCCTCTTGTCAGCATCCTGCTCCGGGGAGTAAAAGGCAAAACCATTTCCGGAACGTTTCGCCAACTGCATCGCCACATCGGCGCGACGTATGAGCTGCTCCCCGTCGGCTCCGTGATCCGGGAACAGGGCGATACCCACATTCGCCCTGACAACCAGCGAGAAGTCATTTATCGCAAACGGTTGACTTAGTATTTTAAGGATACGCAGAGCTATTTGTTTAGCCTGGTCGCCATCGACTGCTGGTAGCAGCACGGCAAATTCATCGCCGCGCATTCGAGCGACGAACCCATCTTTTCCTGATTCCTGCCCTATACGTTGCGCTGATACCTGCATAACTTTATTGCCGGCCTCGAAGCCCAGTGTATCATTGATATCTCGCAGCCGTTCCAGGTCGAACAGCAGGAGGGCACGCGTGTGATGCTGCGAGCCTGCCTTGCTGACAGCGCTCGCCAGAAACTCCTCAAACGAAGTGTGATTCGGCAGTCCGGTCAATGCATCATAGTATGCCATTCGTTCAATCGTGGCCTGTGCTGTATCGTGTTTGCTGCGGGTACGCAGGGCAGAAATGCCATAGACCAGGTCGTCGACCATTTCCAACAAGAGTTCAAGCTCGGTCGAATCGAATGCATCGACATCTTCCGAATAGATGGTGAGCGCACCCAGCACTTTCTGATCCACGTGCAAGGGTAGAGACACGGCCGAATTGATCCCATGCTCTCGGGCTGCCGAATGCCATGCCTGGTACCGAGGTTCACTCTGGAGCCCAGACGCCACACAGGGCCTGCCGGTTCGGATCGCCGCATCGGTAGGACCACTACCGTGCTCACTTTCATCCCAGGTAATCCGTAGCGCTTCAAGAAAAGCCGCATCGACGCCGGCCTGTGCAACGGGTCGGACGGATTTTTCAGTATCATTCTCCGCATAGCCGATCCAGGCCATGCGATAACCACCAAACTCCACCGCCACTGCGCACATCTTATGCAGTAATGACGATTCATCGCTAGCCCGCACCAGCGTGCGGTTACCCGCGCTCAAGGTACGTAATGCACGATTGATTCGGCGTAGTTCCCTGTCATGGATTTCGGCCTCATCTCGTCGCCGTTGCAGCGACGCGGCCATTCGGTCAAAAGTCTGTGCCAGTCGACCGAACTCGTCATGCGTCTGCGGCAATTTTGTTCGGGCGTTGAGATCACCCTTGCCGAGGCGCTCACTGACATACGCCAAAACCCCAAGCGGCCGCAAGACAAAGACATTACTACCCTTCCATGCCACGGCGATGACTATTACTACGATCAGAAGCAATGCAAACAAATCGTGCTTGAAACGCAAGTCAAGATCCGCATAGGCGACATCACGAGGTATGCCAATACTGACATATACACTGTTCGAATCGCCCTGATGAAGGGGCGTAAAGGCAAAAAGCCGATGGACGCCAGCTGCATCCATCGATTCAGCAGTTCCTTCGGCGTCGCGTTCGAGGATTATCCGAACGAAGGGCGCATCCTTGATGGATTTACCGAACCACCTGTCAGGATCGGGCTGATGTGCCAACACCGTGCCACTTCTATCCAGAATGGTGATCATCGTTCCTTCAGGCAGCGGAATATTGCTCAGCTTCCGGCTCAGCCAGGCGAGATCAAGCGCCGCAAAGATTACGCCCTCGATCCGGCCTTGATCATCACGTAGCGGGTAACCAAGATTAATAGCGCTCTTGCCGGTGACACGCCCGACCTGATAACCACCGATGGCAAAGTCGCCCGTTTCGATGGCGCGGCGAAAATAATCGCGATCATGTATCTGAATCGGCGTCGACATGGGTAAACCACTGCATCGCATCAGGCCGTCGCGGTCACTGACACCAAAGTTGGCATAGTAGGGATACTGTTCGAGCAACCTGGCCAGTACATCATGGCACGCAGCACCTCCTTTCGGTGCCTGAATGCTCGGCAGCCGGGCCAACCCGGATAACAAATGCCGTGCAGCCGCTATGAGCTCCTGCTGTTCCTGCAACACCAGACGGGCTAACCTCAGCGCCACTGTCTGCGTATGCAAGGCCTCCGCTTTGCGTGCTTCGAGAGCGTTGTGCAGCAACAGCGCAAACACCGGCACGATGATCAACATGAGCAGAAGCACGAGCCGTGCGAGAAGGCTGGAAAGCAGGTTTAGGTGCATGTAAAGAATCCCTCTTTTATCCAGGGCTCGCCACTTCATGCCAAAGTGACCGGCAATGAGGAAGGCGATATCCCTTTATTGACCTTCCCCCCCGATTTCATAGACAGCCGAAAAAGAGGCTCATACCAGATGTGCCCGCTCATAGGCTTACGGGGATGAAATTCCAATAGTTGAATGTCGACGTTTCGCATTTTAATAAAAATCGATATAGTCTGCAATTTAGCAGTATTTTATATAGATAATCAATAATTTAGCATATTTCTGTCCCGTTATACTCTCCAAATATACGTGACACTAACAAATCTAGAGTAATTTTATGTATTTTCAGGATGCATCAAGATCCGCTTTGGGTCGGCAGCGACCTACCGGCTCAGTATCTCAATAGCGCATATGCGGCCAATAGCGGACGTCCAGCACAAACAAATACTGTTCTCTAAGGTGCCGCATTTGTGCTCAACGATCAGCATCAGTCCATTGATCGTTTTCTGTAATCTATTGGATCACGGTACAGATAAATATCACTGACATCGACAAACATTTTCATGAGAGTGATCTCATCAGTTGGGCCAGCCACTGCGCATCAATTTCAGTGGTGAGATGTAACCGGGTATTTTGATACTGCAACACCAGGTCAGTTGAGGGATTAATCTACTTTGTAGTATTGGTATGAACCTTAACAAAAGTGGCAGCCCTTGATCACCCAACAGATTTAGGTTCCAGGTTAGGCTTATGCCTCAGGAAGTATTTATAATCCTATTTTGTTGTTGACAGAACTCTGCTGGTGTACAACTACTGCTTTTGTATTGCTGAATAATCAAGCTAGTCGCTACGGCTAAGATGTTTGCGATTTTTCATTAATGATTCCTCAGTGATGGCTCTTAAGAACCAGTTTATAAAGTCAGGTTGGCTTTGCTAGGTGTGGTTTACTAGACGCTCACGATTATTTTATGGAACAACAATGGTTGCCAGGGGGCGTTAGCTAAACTGCGTATGCAGCGTTGACTGCCTTGATCCTGATGGGTGACTGAAGCACTTCATTTTTGAAGTACACGAGAACAAAAAATCGGGCGCATGACACGATAATCAAATAGTATTTTTTGGGGTAGCTATGCTTTTGTTTTGTTCGGCCTGTTGACAACGAACGACTTATGGGTGACCCCCGTGACTCAGGTCGAACGCCACGAGCACAAAAGTGCTCAGGATGTGGATATACAGGCACACTAACACCACATAGGTCACCGCGAGTATGACACCGAATACGGACAGACACTGCTGGTCAGCACCGGCGCGATTTAACGGGGCGCAAACAAGCTGTCTCCGACGGCACACCATTACATTGACT
>JAQICG010000278.1 GCA_027858635.1 Gammaproteobacteria bacterium
CACCAGGCACACGTAGCCAGACCAGCGTTTCCATCACGGTGGAATGAATCACTTCCGGCGAGCGCGCGAACCAGACGCCATGCGTAATGCTGGCCCAGGCCTGGTAGATGCCCGCGGGCACCAGTGACATGAATACCATCATGGCGAGGCCAATGTTGAGTGACCAGAACATCGGCTTCAGCAGGCTGTCAGACCAGGCCACGCGGCTGGTGAGTCCGCGCAGGCAGAACAGCATCAGGCCGATACCCAGCATGCCGTACACCCCGAACAGTGCCGCGTGTCCGTGACCCGCAGTCAGGTTCATGCCCTGCATGTAGTATAGCGAGATCGGGGTGTTGATGGAGAAGCCCAACAGACCCGCGCCGACCACGTTCCAGAAACCCACGGCGATGAAGCACAGGATCGGCCATTTGTAGGCCTGCACCCAGGGTGCTGCCAGCGAGCGGCGATAATTGCGGTAGGCTTCGATGCCGATCATCGCCAGCGGTACCACCTCGAGCGCGGAGAACATGCCGCCGATAGCAATCACCGATGTCGGTGTGCCGGTGAAGTACAGGTGATGCAGCGTACCCAGAATACCGCCGAACAGGAACACGATGGTTTCAAGCACGATGGCGGTATGGGCGAAAGAGGCACGAATCAGGCCGAGGCGCGTGAACAGCAGGGCAATGACAGCAGTGGCGAACACTTCGAAGAAGCCTTCAACCCACAGGTGTACCAGCCACCAGCGCCAGTACTCGATCATGGAGTAATGGGTGCGCGGACCCCAGACCAGCGAGGTGGCATAGAAACCGCCGATGCACAGCGCCGCGAGAAATACCATGGCGATCAGGCCGCGGCTTTCCGACGGTGTCTTCAGCGCCGGCCATAAGCCTCTGCCCAGCAGAGTCACCCAGAACAGCAGACCGATGAACAGCAGAATCTGCCAGATGCGGCCCATGCTGGTGTATTCCAGACCCTGATTGCCGATCCAGAAACTGAACTCGGTGCCCGAATTCTGCAATGTGCCCATCCAGCCAGTGACGGTGGAGCCGACCACGATGAACAGCAG
Source organism: Gammaproteobacteria bacterium (assembly GCA_027858635.1). GTDB lineage: Bacteria > Pseudomonadota > Gammaproteobacteria > SZUA-229 > SZUA-229 > LH-M37. Next base: position 1,052 of record JAQICG010000278.1, read on the forward strand.
CGCATAGAACAGCACGTTGACGCCCAGCTTCTGATATTTCGGCTCATGACCGGAAATGGCCGGGGCAATGTACAGACCGGTGGCCAGCCATGCGGTAGCAATCCACAGCACCGCAAACTGGGTATGAATGGTTCTGCTTACGGTAAAGGGCAGAATCTCCGCCAGCGGGAAGCCGAAGAAGCTCTGTCCTTCCACCGCATAATGCGCCGTAATAATACCCATGCCCACCTGCGCCAGAATCAGGCCGATGACGACATAAAAGTATTTTTTGGTAGCTTTCATCGACCCGGTGGGTTTGAGATCGAACAGCGGATCATTTTTGGGTGGCTTGGGATCCTCCTCCTCGCGCACCATCGAATTGTAGAGAATCATGCCGGCAATGGCGGCAATCAGAAAAATCACACTGGCGATTGACCAGATGCCGGTACCGGCGGTCGGTGTATTGCCCACCAGCGGCTCATGCGGCCAGTTGCTGGTGTAACTCAGATCGGTTTCACCCGGACGGTCGGTGGTCGCAGACCAGGCAGTCCAGAAAAAGAAGGCGGTGAGCGCCTCGCGATCCGCAGGCTGCCGCAGCGTATCAGCCATCATGGCGTACTGTTCGCGTAAGCCATCGAAGGAATGGTCGTCACCAAACAGACTCGTGTAATGCTGCGCAAGTTGCTGAATGGCTGCGGTACGATCATCGCTCAGCAACAACGTGCCGGTGCTGTCATCGTAGGTATTGAGGAGCATCTCGGCTTTCAGCAAGCAGTTCAACTGAGCATGCTGTACGATGTCCATTTGCTCGAAAGACCGGCCGTAATCGCGCTGCGCCCAGATATCGCGCAGAGCCAGCGCTTCGCGGTGCAGCCAGTCTGCCGACCAGTCCGGAGCCAGATAACTACCGTGCCCCCATACTGAACCCAGCTGCTGGCCGCCGGCGGAAAGCCAGACCTCCTGACCATACTGAATCTGCTCATGTGAAAACAGCACTTCACCTCCAGTGCTGACAACCTGTTGTGGGATGGGTGGAGCCTTGACGTAGATTTCTGTCCCTGTCCAGCCCAGAACGGCGAAAGACAGAAGACAGATAATGGCGAGCCAGGTCCATAGTTTGCGTGTTGAGTGCATAGCAATGATTCCTAAATTTTAATTATGATTATGAAAATAGCCAATGGGCTACCAACAAAGATGGATGTTATATCCATCTTTTAAA
>JAQICG010000094.1 GCA_027858635.1 Gammaproteobacteria bacterium
TCCACGTCATACACCTGCCAGCCGACTATTTTTCGACTGTAAATGTCGATGACCAGATAAAGATAAAAAAAGAGGCCTGAAACCCGGGTGGGCAGGTAGGTAATATCCCAGGTGTAAATTTGATTGGCGCAGGTGGCGGTTAATGCTCTGGGCTTTTTGATTGTTGTGGCGGATCTGGCTTTCTGTCGGTGCTGGAGTTGGTGCTCTGTCTTCAATACACGGTAAAAGCTCGATTCCGAAGCGATATAGCGCCCTTCATCGGCCAGCCGGGGAACGATTTTACCGGGCGGCAAATCAGTATAGCCGGGTTCGTTAGCAATCTTGATCATGCGCTGGCGCTCAAGCACGGTCAGTTTGTTTCTCGGCTCGTGTTTGGCCTCCAGACGACCGTCCAGCAGGTTGTCTGGCTGAGCCCAGCGCTGCAATGTTTTGGCGCTCAGATCCAGCAGCTCACACGCTTGTGATTGCCGGGCACCAGACGCTCTTGCTTGCGCGACCATCGCTACAATTTCAGTGCGCTCCTGTCTCATTGTGAGTCGTCCTCGTCGTTGCCCCAGATCGCGTTGACTTTTTTTTGGAGTACTAATAAGGCCGCTGTTTCAGCCAGCGCCTTGTCTTTGCGGTTAAGTTCTTTCTTTAGCGCTCGAATTTCACTTTTGAGTTGATGGGTATCCGACGGCACTTTTGCTTGCATGTTGACGGGGTCTCTCGTAGCAAAATCCTGCTTCCACTGTTTGATATGGTGCGGATAAAGCCCGTGCTGACGGCAATATTCACTCACCTGCGCTTCATCAAGCGAGGCACAGGCAATCACCCTATTCAGCTTTTCTTCCAGACTCCTGTCCTGCGGTCTTTGTTCTGTGGTCATGGGTCTTGCACTCGTTATTGTCTGATCATAAACCGATTCAAATCGGCGGTCTCTAGCCTGGACAATCCACCGGTCTAATGTCGAATGACCGATGCCCAGTTCCTCTGAAATCGCTTTTAAAGTAGTTCCTTCACTGCGTTTAAGCGCCTTTTCCACCGCTTGTATCTTAAATGATTGAGTAAAAAATCTTGCTACCATTTTTATTGCCTCTATATTGAATGTTAGAGGCGACAACTATCCTGACACAGGGGGACGAGGCCAAGAACCACACCGTGGACGCCACCAAAGCGAGCTTCAATTTCCTGGGTTTTACGCTTCGGATGAGTCAAGGCATACGCACTGGAAAACCGTACCCGCATGTCTGCCCAGCAGATAAATCGCTGAAGAAAATCAAGGCGAAGCTGACAGCCATGACGGGGCGGGAACTGACCCCCATCCCTGTGGAGATGATTGTGGGAAACGTGAATCGCAGTCTGAAAGGCTGGGTGAATTATTTCCATTATCGAAATTCGAATCAGGGTATGGAAAAGGTTAAGGCCCATACGGAACAACGGATGCGTACACACTTGATGAAGCGCCACAAGGTGAAAGACAGAGGGATCGGCGAAGGCCGGTTCCCCAGTGTTGAACTGTACCGGCGTTACGGGTTATACAAAGTTCCAACAGCAGCGGGCTGGAAATCAGCGCATGCCTCGGCGTGAAGAACATCGGAAAGCCGTGTGCGGGAAAACCGCATGCACGGTTTGATGAGGGAGGGCAGGCGAGAGCCTGTTCTCTACTCTACCCGTTGGTGTTCTGGCTAGACTAGCAAGAGTTATCATACCTGAGAGTTGAAAAAGAAAAGGTCAGAGCCGAAGGCTGATAATGCGGGTAATTAAGTATTGTGTCCCCAGATTTATTCCCAGATTTATTCCTGGCACTGCAAAAACGGCAAGTTGATTGCCTTCAAGAAACGCTTCTAGCGCCTCGATCGTCTTTAAGTTCGTTGTTGTCATAATCGTTCTCATTTGAGGTTTATGAGCAATTTTGACTATTTCGAACTCATTTCATATTGGACAAGGCTTATTCTTGATATGTACATTACAATGTATTATATTGCTATAGTCAGTATTGCTGTTTAACATAGCTAAAGATTGGAAAATAGAAGGAACGCTCAACTAGGAGGTCATTTTTTTGGACTGTATCTTTTGTAATAGAGTTTTTTATACAAAAATCTATTCTATTCTCGTCAAATTTTTTTCTGCCTCTTCAAAATTGCTGGAAAAAAGTTCATGAATCAGCCGATTGTAATTCCTAAATGGTGGATAAGCTTAGCTAAGTTTTTTCTTAATCTCACAGTATGCGCTGTATTTATTCACTTTTTTAGTTCTTGGGCAATAAGTGCCGAATTTTTTGGTAAATATAATCATAGCGATTCAATTGGTTATACAATTCTATCTGTCCTTTCGATTTTAATAATACTAGGCTCAGCTTTATTGGCAGCAGTAGGGATTGTGGTTGGTGTTATTCTTGAGTACCCGTTAAAAAATTATCTACTTATGTTGGTTATTTCTTTAGCGTCAATACTATACCTTTATGTTTTTGCCTCTTAGATAATTTTTCATTTTTAGGTCATTACAATGATGTTTAGACTAATTATACTCACATTGATTTTTTTCACGGATATGACTGCTTACGCTGACGCTTCTTTTCCTGAGCATAGCGGGGATTCGCCGTGGTCCTTTACTGTTGTTGCGGAACCATCTGATACATTTGTCGTGAATGACACTGATTCAGCCACCATTGATACGGTATTATTTAGTAAAGATGGCAGTATTTATATTGACGTGCCAATACGCCGTTACGTCGGGAAGACAAGTGCTAGCGGATATTTGTTGAATGCAAACAGCCTTATCGCCAATGGAATAGTTAGTGAAAAAGTGACTATTTTGATGCCCGCTTATGATATTGATGATCAGCCATATCTCGACCAGTTTGATTGTGATGGTGATAATATTGCTGATGAAAATCTGACGCACGAAGTAGACGAAGTTTTTCTTAACGATAAAAAGATCGGAATACTCAAAGGCGAGTCTTTAGCCTGGAATTTAAACACGTTTGATGTTGATATTAGTAAAATAAAGTTTCCTTCAGCGCCTGGTGAAACTGCTATCAATCAATTTCGAATTGATGTCGATGTTGCTAATCAGGATGTTGTGTTATCAAGTGGGGCTATAGGTTGTGGCAATGGCTGGAGTACCTCAATTGACTGGATTGGTATATTATATCAGGCAGCATCACCCGTTATTTTAGTGCACGGAATTAATTCTAAAGGTAGTGCTTTTGCTGATTTCCAGGCAGGTTTAGATATAAGTTATGTGGTTTCAGATGCAAGTATAGAATTACAGGATTTACCTACACCCGAACCAATACCGGCTGGCTGTCCCGATATTCCCTATAATAATTCAATAGATTGGAATGTACGTTTGTTACAACAGAAGATTCCTCAGATTGCTCAGTTGTACGGCACCGATAGCATTCACCTAATCACGCATAGTAAAGGAGGGCTTGATAGTAGAGGATATCTCTCATCGATAGCAGATTCACCGCCAGAAATACCTTTAGGCACCATGGGTGGTGTCCCTGTTAAAAGTGAATTAAAGGTGCTTTCTCTGGTTACATTGAACACGCCACATCAGGGTTCTGTGTTGTCAGAATATGGCGTAGAGGCTCGCCAGCTATCAGAACTTCAAGCAACACTAGCAGGTCTTACTACTTTTTATGCTGCTAAAAAACAAGAAGGTGCATATTATTGTGATTTAACCCCCGCGCGTGCATCAGAATTTATCGCTTCGACAAAGCTTCCTGGTGGTATACAAACGGCCTCGGTAGCCACGGATGCTGATATAAATGGTGATCAACAGATAACTGATCCTTTGGTTGGTGATGATGAAAGTGCTGGTTATCCTCCAATCCCAATAGCGAGTAATTATGCAGCCGATACCTTGTATCAGCTTACAGGTAGTGTTGCTCATGTAACTGTATCAGTAAGTGTTGATGATAAAGTCACAATTACTACGATACCTACTTATGCATTTAAGCCAAACGATACAATCGTAACGCAGTCAAGTGCAAGCTTATATCCAACTTATCTTATAACAGGCTGGAATCATTTGAATGTGCATTCAGCTCAAAATGCTAAAACAATCGCAACGGATGCTCTGCAAGAAGAAGGCGCAGGTATGGTAAATTGGAGATTACGCTAATGTTTCGTTTTAAATTTATACTAATTATTGGATTATTTTCGTCAAGTCTGTTCGCGCAGCAAGAGATTAGTGTACCGCTTGGCAACCGGATGTATAATGTATTTGAGTTAACATCTACTGCTTCTATGCAACAGTTTCCTGTCGAGGTTAATTCTGCCACAGCTTTGACTATCGATATTCATACTACTGTAAACCCAGTTAATGTAACGATAGAAGAACCTTCGGGCGCTACTTTTCCGTCTACCAGTATTAACAGTTTCACTGTTGGCGCGACGGAAACGCTGCCACTGGGTGCTTTTCTTTTTGCTGAGGGTGTCCATAAGCAAGCCATAGTAACTAATCCGGCGTCAGGAACGTGGTTGATAAATGTTTCTTTGCCTGCCGGTATTAGTACGACAGCAGGAACAATAACAATTATACAAACTGGGGGGTTACAGGTGGGTACTATTGTTACGCGGCCTACGTATAATGTTGGTGACCCAGTGGTAATTGCTATAGTTGCATTTGATTCAGGTGTTCCTGTATTAGGCGCGAGTGCTGAAGCAAATATCTATCAGAATGGATCAGAACTTACACCACGGACCATTACCTTACTTGATGATGGCTCTGTACCAGACACGCAAGTAGGCGATGGTCTATATACCGGGCAGATTAGTGGATTGTCATCAGGTGATTATCTGGTTGAAGCAGTATTTCAAAGTGGTACGGCGAGGATTGCAGCAGGTGCACAATTTGAAGTCATTCCACCATTAGGTGTAATTACAAATAATGTGACTGATACTGGTATCGATACCAATTCAGATGGTTTATTTGATCGTATTGATATTGATTTAGAAGTTGATATTTCTTCTCCTGGAACTTATGACCTGTTAGTTGAACTTAAACTGTACCTAAAAACTATACTAAAAGGTATACAAGTTGTATTGCCAACGGGCAGAAGTACGCAAACTGTTTCTTTTTCAGCAGAAGAAATTACAAAACTGATTGATGGTGATGGCCCCTACGAAATTAGTGATGTACGGCTTATAAGGAATGCTGACGCCGACGGAACTCAGCCAACTCGAATGGCAGATAGGCGTATAGATTTAGGTTCTACACAACCCTATCAGTTGCAGCAATTTCAGCGGCCGCTTACGCTAATATTGGATAGTCTTACTGAATCCGCTGAAGATATTGATGGTAATGGTAAATTTGATGTGCTCAAAGTTGTACTTCTGGCAGATGTACTGCAAACAGGGGCATATACCTGGAGTGGAAGTGTCAAAGCGCCCGACGGCACTACCCTGGCAACAGCAGGTAGTAGTGGTATTCTGAATAGTGTAGGCATTTACAACCTGGCCTTAAGTTTCGAAGGTGCAGCTATCGGTGCTGCAGGAATTAATGGTCCATATACTATTAGCAATTTTGGTATCTATGGACCACCAAACGCTGAAGCTTTAAAACTTAAGGTAGGACAAACGGCAGGATATACTGCTAGTCAATTTGAAGGGTTTGTTGCACCGACAGCTAACACAGGCGGACCGTATTTTGCGATAGATGGACAGTCCATAGTGTTTGATGGCTCTGCTTCCAGTGACCCAGATGCAGACCCACTGACTTATGTTTGGGATTTTGGTGATGGTAGCTCGGCCAGTGGTGTGAGTCCGAGTCACACTTACGCATTAGCTGGAATGTATACCGTTACCCTGATAGTGAATGATGGACAGTTGAGTTCTTCACCCGCATCGACCACGGTTACCGTTACTCCATCTAACTTTGCGCCGACCGCTAATCCAGGTGGTCCGTATACTGGAATAGATGGTCAGACTATAGTGTTTGATGGATCAGCGTCCACTGATCCCGATGCAGATCCACTGACCTATGCGTGGACTTTTGGCGATGATAGTTCGGCGAGTGGTGTGAGTCCGAGTCACGTTTACGCATTGCCTGGAATGTATTCGGTTACCCTGGTAGTGAATGATGGATTATTGGATTCGTTGTCTACATCAACTACAGTGACAGTGGTTCTACCTAATGTTGCGCCGATAGCTAACGCAGGCGGTCCATATAACGGGATAGTGGGTACACCGATTGTCTTTGATGGTTCCATTTCATCGGATATGAACGGAGATGTTTTATCATTTAGTTGGGATTTTGGTGATGGTAGTACAGGCAGCGGTGTAAGTCCGAGTCATATATATACAGCAGAAGGTATATATACTGTTACGCTTATAGTTAACGATAGTGTATTTACTTCTGAGCAGGCAATTAGTACATCTAGTGTCGGGCCAGGTAATAATGTACCAGTTGCCGATCCTAACGGGCCGTATTTTGGGTTCATCAATACGCCCATTACATTTAATGGCTCGATGTCCAACGATCTAGATGGTGACCTATTAGTATACACGTGGGATTTTGGCGATGGGAATACTGGTACCGGGATCAATCCCAATCACACCTATTCAGCGACAGGTTTCTATACTGTTAGTTTGGTCGTTAACGACGGGATATCGAATTCCCTTTCGGTTTCTACATCGGTCTCTGTTAATAATATTCAAATAGATAATGATGTGCCTTATAGTGATGTTGGTAGTTGGCGCGTTGAAGTTCGTGCTGGTGGTGAATCAAGAGATGGATGGTTGACCGCTGTGGGTACGCCAAGTGGCACGCAGTTTAACCAAGCAGAAATTGTTTATGATTACTTTACTTATGTGGACATCGGCGCTCCCGGCGGTGCAGTACAATTGTCGTCAACTGTAACCTCTGGTCCAGAAGTGATAACTAGCGGCGTGGGAGTAGATCGGGTGAGAAGCTCTGGCACCTTCACCGGAGAAAATGGTAATAGCATTGACTGGAGTGTCGATAGTACCATTGAGGATGGCAGTAATACGATGGAGAATGCCTACACCTTTACAGCACAATCTGGTGCGATTGGTCGAATCAGATTGTGGCAATATCTTGATGAAGATGTGCTAGGTGCTGGTAATGATGTGTTTTTTGTAAGAGGGTCTTCTGCCGAGCTCGATCTTGAAATGTTCACGGTTGATTACTCTCAGTCAATAGGTCTTAGTCATTCAGGTTCTTTGGCACCAGGCCAGGGATTAGTTAACTCGACCTTCGCTGGCTATGCTGCCTGCAGATATAATCAGATGAAGAGCGCAATAGTTTCAGGAATACAAGGCATTTCACCAAACGGAGAACTGTGTTCGACGCTACTAAGGTATTCACTTGACCACCCTGTTGTTGGTGCAGCTTTCGGTCCAATCGATGTAGTATCAAGCTTGGCTTGGGATGTTGATCCTACTGCTATAACAGCGACAGTAGTTACAACTCTAGGTGGTGTAGCAACTGCTCCAGTGAGTGATAATCAGCCACCAGTTTGTAGCGCGGCAACTCCTTCAGTAGGGACCTTATGGCCACCAGATCATAGTCTCGTACCAATTTCAATTAATGGTGTGACTGATCCAGAGGAGGATACGGTTGTTATTATAATAGTATCGGTTACACAAGACGAGCCACTGAATTATGTGGCAGATGGTGATACAGAGCCGGATGCTATTAATCAAACTGTAGATGTATTAATACGATCAGAACGTGCTGGTAATCGAAATGGACGCGTATATCAGATTCATTTTACGGCCGATGATGGTAATGGCGGAAGTTGTACTGGCAACGTACAAGTTGAAGTTCCGAACAGCAGCAATGGCAATCCCGTTATTGATAATGGCCAGATATATAATTCATTATAGCTTAATAGTTCAGAAGTGCAGAAGTTCTGGGGACACAACACTTAATTATACTAACCTTCACACATGGCTAGAATTGCAAGAGTTATCATACCTGAGAATTGAAAAAGAAAAGGTCTGAGCCGAAGTCTGATAATGCGGGTAATTAAGTATTGTGTCCCCAGAATTATTAAGTATTGTGTCCCCAGAATTATTAAAGATAAGATAGAGCAGATGACAAATCGAAAAACTAGAGCAGGGCAGCCAGGACGACCTGAAATTGAAGAATTAGTAGAGAATTCTGGGCAGAATTCTGGGGACACAATACTTAATTATGCGTACTG
>JAQICG010000110.1 GCA_027858635.1 Gammaproteobacteria bacterium
CTTCATTACGGCCTTGGTTTTGATGACAACAAGGAAGACGATATCGCGGTCACCTCAGAAGGCGTTAAAATCATCGTCTCCCCGCTGAGCGGCGTGCTGCTCCAGGGCACCACTCTGGACTTTGTTGAACTTGAATCCGGTAAACGACAATTCATATTCATGAACCCTAACGACCCGAGCTACACGCCACCCGCTGCCGACTAAAGTAGATGATAAAAGCTGTTTTTCTATTTAAGCGGGGCCAGTCTCATGGCTAACGCTATTGCCCACACCCCTAACTGGTCTCTATCCGCGCTCACCACTCTTTATGAACTCAGCTCCATCATTAACATTGCTGATAATAATCAGCCCTGCGTGGGCGCACTCAAATATATCACCCGAAAACTGTCGGGCAGCGCTGCGATCATCCGCCTGATTTCCGAAGAGGGCTGGATGGATCTTTACGCCAGTTACGGCATGAGCAAAGAACAGAACTCAGACCTTCAACATACACCAATTGAGCGTTCCCTGTTTGTTTATGAAAACCAGTCAATCAAAGAGATTCGACGCAGCCCGGCCAGCACTTTAATCGACGATAAAAACGCTGAAATGATTTCTATCCCGGTGCGCCATCATGGCCATACTCTGGGCGTACTCAATATATTCGTACCTGCGGGTCAGCTGTATCTTGATGAAGAAACGGCGTTGATGCTGCTGGCGGTGGGTCAGCATTTCGGACTCGCCATCGAAAAGCACCGCATGGATAATGTCGCCCGGCAAAAACTGATTCAGGAAGAGCGCAACATGATCGCCAATGAGCTGCATGACTCTCTGGCGCAAACACTGGCCTCATTGCGTTTTCAGGTACGCGTGCTCGACCAGACCTTACAGCCCACCAGTGATTACATGGCCATTACCAGTCTGGAACAGGTTGAGCACGGTCTGGAAGAAGCCTATACCGATTTACGCGAACTCATCGCGCATTGCCGTGGTTCAATCGAGCAACAGGGACTGATCCCCTCTATTGAGCGTGTCGTCTCGAAATTCAGGGAAGATACCGGCATTCATATCCTGCTACAATGCGAATGTCAGGATCCCGATGTGCCGGCAAATATGGAAATGAATGTTTACCGTATTGTGCAGGAAGCGCTGACCAATATTAAAAAACACTCCAATGCGCATATCGTTCGAGTGCTGCTGAATTGTGATAACAATGGCCGTTTCCGCATATTGGTGGAAAATGACGGCAGGGGCTTTGATAAAAAAGCGATCGAAAATAAAGAGGGCCAGCACCTTGGCCTCACGATTATGCAGGAACGCGCCCGCCATCTGGGTGGCCAGCTAAGAATTGAAAGCGAGCTGGAAGAAGGCACCCGCATAGAATTGAAATTTCGTTATCGCAGAGAACAGGCCGAATAAATTCGAGCTCGCTCTGCTATTTAAACTTCAACCCATAGACTTAATTATCAGATTATGCGTGTTTTAATTATTGATGATCATGCCCTGTTCCGCGTCGGCCTGAAAGGCCTGCTGGAACAGCGAAATATTGAAGTGGTCGGCGTTGCCGCACACGGCGCCGAAGGCATCGAACTGGCGGAACAGCTCAAGCCGGACATTATTCTGCTCGACCTGCGTATGCCGGAAATGGGCGGACTGAAAGTGCTGCCGATACTGCGTAGCAAGCATCCCTTAACCCCCGTGGTGATGCTGACCACCAGCAACGATGAAGCCGATCTGATCAAATCACTGCGCACCGGCGCTCAGGGTTATCTGTTAAAAGACATGGAACCCGACGAACTGGTAGGGGCGCTACGCGATATCAAAAAAGGCAAGAATGTGGTCGCTCAGGATCTCACCGATGCGCTCGCCCGAATGGTTCAGGGCGAGACCAGCATCAAGGATAACGATGGCCCTTTCTCCACCCTCACCCCGCGCGAACATGAAATATTGTGCCTGCTCGCAGAAGGCCAAAGTAACAAACTGATCGCCCGCAATCTCGGCATTTCTGACGGCACAGTCAAACTCCACGTCAAAGCCATTCTCCGCAAACTGAGCATCCATTCGCGGGTGGAAGCCGCTGTGATCGCGGTGGAACAGGGCCTGCGCAACTCCAAACAAAGCCAGTAGAGATTATGAAAAAATTTGCAGATCTGGTCACCGAAGCACGCCAACAAGTCGATGAATTATTCCCCTGGGACGTTGATGAACGTATGCAGGCAGACGAAAATGTGCTGCTTCTGGATGTTCGTGAGGAGTGTGAATTTTCCGCTTACCACATCGCCCATTCCATGCTGGTTCCGCGTGGCATTCTTGAAACCGCCTGCGAAGAAGAGTATGAAGACGCGGTGCCCGAATTGATTGCCGCCCGCGAGCGGGAAATTATTTTAATCTGTCGTTCGGGCAACCGCAGCCTGCTTGCGGCTCAAACCATGCAGATCATGGGTTACCGCAATGTAAAATCGATGCAAACCGGTCTGCGCGGCTGGAATGACTATGAACTGCCGCTGAGAAATGTACAGCAGGAAATTGTTGATCCCGATGAAGTCGACGAAATGCTCAATGCAGGTTTCTGTTCACAGCTCATGCATCCGGATCGCCGTACCATCATCGATTAATTCACATATCGTAAGGAATCAATCGTAACGTTTTCGATCCTTACGTCGACGACCCGCCTGCTGTGAAATCACGCCACTGATCGCACTCAGTCCCGGAATTTCAACGGTATCGTAGAGATCGTTCAGCGGCTGAAGGAAATGTTTATTGTCATGGATTCTAAGCTGCCTGAAAATCAGCTCATCGTTGTGCATCGCCACCACGTAACTGCCATCTCTCATGGCACCTGCGGGATCGATGACAATAACCACACCCTCTTTAAATTCCGGCAGCATACTGTCGCCCAATACGCGTAATGCGTAAGGTTCGCTCTCACTGCAACCGCCTGATCCGATTGTAGACATAAATAAAGCCCTTCATAACCTGTTGATTTATTAGTTTTAATTATACACCCTGACTGATTCATCGGCCAGAGCCCTGTATGCACCCGCAGGTAATTTTGTGTAAAATGCCAGACCATTCAAGCAGTTCAAATACCTTTGGGAACCCCATGGCTGACACTCTCGAAAAAAATAAGTTCGTTGCACTCACCTATTCAATCACTGACGAAAATAATGAAGTTGTCGAGCGTATTGATCTACCGGTGCGACTTATCTATGGTCACAACAGCCAGCTGCTCAAGAAAATTGAAACCGCCCTGTTGGGGCACAAGCAGGGTGATGTCGTTAGTGTGAAGCTTTCGCCTGAAGAGGGTTTTGGTCCGCACCAGGCGGAACTTACTTTTACCGACGATTTGCAAAATGTCCCTGAGGAATTTCAGCACTTTGGTGCCGAAGTGGAATTTCAAAATGAACAGGGCGAAAGCAAAAACTTTCGCGTCGTCAGCATCGCCAACGGCAAGCTCACCGTCGATGGCAACCATCCTCTGGCGGGCAAGGAAATTACCTACAACATCAACCTCGTTGAAGTTCGCGATGCCACGATCGAAGAGCTGACCAATGGCGTGGAAACCGCGCCTTCCATACACTAAATCATGAAAATTTCTATCTGCAAAATACATGCTTATCAATCTATAAAAGTCTTTTTGCTGAAAAAAAAAGCGGATTAAGGTATCCTCACACTCCTGATTTATCGTTCAGAGCCAGAATCTAATGTCATCCATAACCGATATCACCGACACTGAGCAGTGGACCGTTGCAACCACGCTGAAAGAGCGCTGGCCAAATCTGGACATTGAATTGCAGCTGGCCGATGTCGAAATCCGAATGTACCCGGGAGACCGCGAGCTCACCGAATGCCCTGCCCTTTTCTGGCAGGTCGATGAAGCCAGCTTTGTTATCATCAAGGTTGCCGAGCGCGTTTATCGCTGCCAGTTCTATTACCGCGGGTATCAGCAATACGGTAGTGGCGGCAGAGATTTTGACGATATCGCCGAATGCCTGGTGACTATGCTCCAGGTTCACGCTGACAGAGAAACGGTAAGAAAAGAAGAATAAACATCCTGAATTAATAATACTAACTTACTCAACTGAGGAAAACCTATGAGCAAAATGAATGCTTTTTATGCACAATCCGGCGGCGTGACTGCGGTGATCAATGCCTCTGCCTGCGGCGTCATCGAAACCGCCCGTGCCCACAAGGACAAAATCGGCAAAGTTTATGCCGGCAACAACGGCATCATCGGCGCCTTAGCCGAAGAGCTGATCGATACCAGCAAAGAGACCAAAAGCACCATCGCAGGTCTGCGCAGCACGCCTTCCGGTGCCTTTGGCTCCTGCCGATTCAAACTGAAAAGTCTGGAAGACAACAAGGCTGAATACGAGCGTCTGATCGAGGTTTTCAAGGCCCACAACATCGGTTATTTTTTCTACAATGGCGTCGGCGACTCTGCTGACACTTGCCTGAAAATTTCTCAGATCGGCAAAAAAATGGGCTACCCCATCACTGCCGTACACGTTCCCAAAACGGTCGACAACGATCTGCCGATTACGGATAACTGCCCCGGTTTTGGTTCGGTTGCCAAATACATCGCGATCTCGACCATGGAAGCCAGTTTCGATGTAGCCTCCATGTGCAAAACTTCAACCAAAGTATTCGTACTGGAAGTAATGGGTCGTCACGCCGGCTGGATTGCGGCTGCCGGTGCGATGGCGTCAACCGAAGAGCATGAAATTCCAGTTGTGATTCTGTTTCCTGAAGTTAAGTTCGATCAGGCCAAATTCCTGAAAGCGGTCGATGACAAGGTGAAACAGTTCGGTTACTGTTCAGTAGTTGTCTCTGAGGGCGTAGCCTGGCCGGACGGCAAGTTCCTGGCGGAAACCGGCCTGAAAGATGCTTTTGGTCACAGCCAGTTAGGCGGTGCCGCTCCGGTGGTTGCCGGCATGGTACAGAACGAACTCGGTTACAAATATCACTGGGCCGTGGCTGATTACCTGCAACGCGCAGCGCGTCACATTGCATCAAAATCGGACGTTGAGCAGGCTTATGCCACCGGTAAAGCCGCCGTTGAATATGCGATCAAGGGTCATAACTCTGTCATGCCCGCTATCATTCGCACCAGCAACAAGCCTTACCGCTGGAAGATCGAAATGGCACCGCTGAAGAAAGTGGCCAATGTTGAAAAGATGATGCCTAAGAGCTTTATCTCCAAAGATGGTTTTGGTATCACCAAAAAATGCCGTGAATATCTGGAGCCTCTGATCAAAGGTGAAGATTATCCTGCGTACAGCAAGAACGGCCTGCCTAAATACGTTACTTTGAAGAAAGTAATGGTTGAGAAAAAATGCGGCCCGTTTGAAGTATAAAATCTTCAGCAATATAAAGACAGATTAGCAAGTTGTTATGACCTTAGAAAAAGCACGAGAGTTAATTGCCGTGCATGTCAGTTTTTGGCAGTGGCTATAATCGTCATGCGGCACGTATGATTTCAGGTGAAGTCATGCGTGACTTTGGTCAGGCAACCGTTGATCAGCTGATTCGAGATTACGATCTCGAGGAAAGATGGGACATGAGAGTGGGTGAATATTACGACACCCTCTTTAAAGAGAAAACAATACTTAATTAATAATGGGAGAGAGTCATGCGTTTAATTCTTTTAGGTGGACCCGGAGCCGGCAAAGGCACCCAAGCCGGTTTCATTAGCAAAAAATATAACATTCCACAAATTTCAACGGGCGATATGTTACGCGCCGCCGTAAAGGCCGGTACCGAACTGGGTAAACAGGCTCAGAAAGTGATGGATGCCGGCGGTCTGGTTTCCGATGAACTGATTCTAGGCCTGGTCAAAGAACGTATCCAACAGAGCGATTGCGCCAACGGCTTTTTGTTCGACGGTTTTCCTCGCACCCTGGCCCAGGCCGACTCACTGAAAGAACAGGGCATTGATATCGACGCGGTGGTTGAAATCGACGTGGATGACAATGAAATCATCCATCGCATGAGCGGCCGTCGTGTCCACCCTGCTTCAGGTCGCACCTATCACGTTGACTTTAATCCGCCCAAAGTAGCCGGCAAGGATGATGAGACCGGAGAAGATCTGGTTCAACGTGAAGATGATCAGGAAGATGTTGTGAAAAAGCGTCTCGAGGTTTACCACGATCAAACTGAACCGCTGATCGAGTACTACTCAAAATGGGCTGACTCGGGTGACGCCAACGCGCCTGCATATCACAAGATTGCCGGTATCGGTAGTGTTGAGGATATTCGAGATACGATCTTCAAAGCTTTATCCTGAGAGAAATAGCCCTTAAATTATGATAATTTTGGGCTATTGTTAATAATCTTGATCAAGATCAGCTGTTAGACCATCAAAATAATATAAAAAGCAAACCTCAAATAATAATCAGGAGTTGAAGCATGTCCCCCGAAATCATAATTGCCCTTGTCTGTGCCTTTGCCGGCATTGCCTATGGCGTCATCTCCATTTTCAGTATCCTGTCAAAACCGATGGGTAACGAAGAAATGGTTCGTATTCAAAGCGCTATTCAGGAAGGCGCCATTGCCTATCTGAAAAGACAGTACACCGCTATTTCGATAGTGGGCATAGTTATTTTCGCTATCATCATCTACGCACTGGGTACAGCAACCGCCATCGGCTTTGCCATCGGCGCTATACTATCCGGCCTTGCCGGTTTCATCGGCATGCATGTCTCGGTGCGCTCTAATTCGCGTACTGCTGAAGCGGCCAGAAAAGGCATCAACCCTGCCTTGCAGATTGCATTCAAAGGCGGCGCAATCACCGGCATGCTGGTAGTCGGTCTGGCTCTGCTGGGTGTTGCCGGCTATTATGCGGTACTCACTGCAACAGGCATGAACTCTGAGGATGCTCTACACGCACTGGTTGGCCTTGCCTTCGGCGGTTCACTGATTTCGATCTTTGCACGTTTAGGCGGTGGCATCTTCACCAAAGGCGCCGATGTCGGTGCTGACATCGTCGGTAAAGTTGAAGCGGGCATTCCGGAAGATGATATTCGCAACCCGGCTGTTATCGCTGATAACGTGGGTGATAATGTCGGTGACTGCGCAGGTATGGCGGCCGATTTGTTTGAAACTTATGCGGTAACGCTGATTGCGACCATGCTGCTGGGAAATATGCTGCTAGGTGAAATGGCGGGTGAACTGGCGATGACATATCCGCTGGTACTGGGCGGTGCTTCAATCATCGCTTCAATCATCGGTACTTTCTTCGTGAAAACTTCCGATGGTGGCAAGATCATGAATGCCCTTTACCGGGGCACCATTGTCTCTGCGGTACTTTCCGCGATTGCTTTCTACTTCATCACCAACAATATGATGTCCAATGTCGATGGCTATACCGCCAGCTCATTGTTCTACTCAGCACTGATTGGTCTTGCTCTGACGGTAGCCATGATTGTGATCACCGAATACTACACTGCGACCGAGTTTGGTCCGGTTAAACGTATCGCTGAAGCTTCAACCACGGGTGATGGCACCAACGTGATAGCGGGTCTGGGCATTTCCATGAAATCCACCGCCCTGCCTGTTCTGGCGGTGTGCGCCTCCATCTGGGGCGCTCATGAACTTGCCGGCTTATACGGTATCGCCATTGCCGCTACCGCCATGCTCTCCATGACCGGCATCGTCGTGGCCCTGGATGCCTATGGCCCTATCACTGATAACGCCGGTGGTATCGCCGAAATGGCCGAGTTGCCTGAAGATGTACGCGCCACCACTGATGCTCTGGATGCGGTCGGCAACACCACGAAAGCGGTCACCAAAGGCTACGCGATCGGTTCCGCCGGTCTGGCCACGCTGGTGCTGTTTGCCGATTACACCCATACACTGGAAACGGCGGGTAAAGTGACCAGCTTCGATTTATCCAATCACATGGTGATCATCGGCCTGTTCATTGGTGGCCTGATTCCTTACCTGTTTGGTGCTATGGCGATGGAAGCAGTGGGTCGTGCCGCCGGTGGCATCGTCAACGAAGTTCGTCGCCAGTTCAAAGAAATGCCCGGTATCATGGATAAAACGCAGAAGCCTGATTATTCACGCGCTGTGGACATGCTGACCCGTTCCGCCATTAAGGAAATGATGATTCCGTCATTATTGCCTATCGCCGCCCCTATTGCCGTTGGTTACTTCCTCGGTGCACAGGCGCTCGGTGGCATGCTGATCGGCACGATCGTTACCGGTCTGTTTGTGGCCATATCCATGACCACCGGTGGTGGTGCCTGGGACAATGCCAAGAAATACATCGAAGACGGTCACTTCGGTGGCAAAGGTTCCGATGCCCATAAAGCCGCCGTCACCGGTGATACCGTTGGCGACCCGTACAAAGATACGGCCGGCCCTGCCATCAATCCGTTGATTAAAATTATCAACATCGTGGCTTTGATGATGGTGCCACTGCTGTAATCCCGTCACTGCGGTCAGTACAAAAAAAGCGAAGCTCAGGCTTCGCTTTTTTTTGCCGCGAACATATCAACCGAGATTGATTCCAATCAATACCCTGTTGAATAAATAATTTATAATCATATGTAAATCAAATAACAACCGAGGCTATACAATGTCAATAACACATCACCCACTAGTCGAAGAATTTCCTGAATACAAGGATCAACTTCATGCATTAAAATTGAGCGATGCTCATTTTCGACGCCTTACCCATGAATATGAAGGCATTGATAAATCCATCGTCCGTGCAGAACAGGGTCTGGAAAGTGCCAATGATGATTATATGACTGAGCTGAAAAAAGACCGGTTATATCTAAAAGATCAGATTTTTGAAATGCTGACAAAACCGTAATTTCAACCACTATTACTTAACACGGGAAAAAACCATGGAATCTTTCGACACATTTAAGAATCAGCTGCTGGCTCTACGCGAAGAATATACCGGAAGGATCGAGGCCATTCAGAAAGACTCCCATCACAAGGAGGAGCCCGTGGAAAAAGACTTCGCCGAACAGGCCACTCAGAGCGAAAATGACGAGGTTCTGGCGGCTCTGGATGATGAAGCCCAGTACATGGTCATGCAGATCGATAACGCACTCAACCGGCTTGCCCTGGGGGCGTACGGTATCTGCAAGGCCTGTGGCGAGCCGATCCCGCGTGAACGCTTACAGGCAGTGCCCTATACTGAACTGTGCCTGCGCTGCGCTGAAAAAACTCCCCATTAACACTGCAATGGTGAAACTGTAGGATAAAAAGGTCCTGGCAGGCAATGATAGTGATAATTATGTGGCCGAAGGCTGAAATTACACGCAGAAAAATATTTTTTTCCTGACAATATTTATAAGCCGGGTCTTCCGGCTTTTTCCTGGCGGCTTGTCGCCAGAAACTAAAATAGCCCAGCTTTGTCACATTTTCAATTCATTCAGAGCCTCAGCCATGCGATATCTTCTGCTTATTAGCTCACTTTTATATTCCATGACCGCGCTTGCGGCCGACGACAGGTCCCTCGCCACTTTTGCCGGCGGCTGCTTCTGGTGCATGGAGCCCCCTTTCGACAAGCTCGACGGTGTGCTCTCCACCACCTCGGGTTATACCGATGGCCACAGGAAAAACCCGAGCTATGAGGAAGTCTCTGCTGGCGGCACGGGACACACCGAAGCCATACAGATAGAATATGACCCGACAAAAATAAGCTATGCGCAGCTGCTTGAGGTGTTCTGGAAAAACATCGACCCCACGACCCGCGATAGCCAGTTTTGTGACCACGGCAGCCAGTACCGCAGCGGCATATATTACCACAACGCCTCCCAGCGAGCAGCCGCTGAAGCCTCTCTGAAAGCACTACAGCAAAACAAGCCATTCGAAGCCGCCATCGTCACCGAGCTGGATGCCGCCTCCACCTTCTACCCCGCTGAGGATTATCATCAGGACTACTATCTAAAGAACCCCATCCGCTATAAATACTACCGCTACCGCTGTGGCCGGGATCAGCGCCTGGAGCAGCTCTGGGGCGAGAAACGATAATCATCCTCGTTAATATTGCTGCAACAGCTTCTGCCCCAAAGGCACTACAACAGATGACTACGAAAACCCACCACTTTGCTGTA
The DNA here is from genome assembly GCA_027858635.1 of Gammaproteobacteria bacterium. Taxonomy (GTDB): domain Bacteria; phylum Pseudomonadota; class Gammaproteobacteria; order SZUA-229; family SZUA-229; genus LH-M37. The sequence continues at coordinate 10,056 of JAQICG010000110.1, forward strand.
GAATTCAGTCACAATTTTTATCGATTTCAATAAAAATGCCGGTTCAACTGCCGGCATAAAAGCCCTCCAGGAGACATTACATGATTAAACCCCATGGTTCTGACGAACTGAATCCACTGTTCGTATACGACACAACTAAAAACGAAGCTTTGCAGGTCGAAGCTGAAGACCTGCAATCCATCATGGTTAGCTCGTCCGCTGCCGCCAATGCCGTTATGCTGGGTGCAGGTTACTTCAACCCGCTCACCGGCTACATGAATAAGGCCGATGCACTGTCCGTGGCTAACGACATGAAAACCACTTCCGGTCTATTCTGGCCTACACCGGTATTGAATCTGCTGGAAGATGCGAAAGGCATCAAAGCCGGTGATCGCATTGCATTGAAAGATCCGAACGTTGAAAGCCATCCTGTCATTGCTGTTATGGATGTTGAAGCCGTCGAAGAATTCAGCGACGAAGAAATCGCACTCATCTCCAAAAAAGTTTACAACCCCAGCCCTGACGAAGCACACCCCGGTGTTGATGCTTTAATGGCGCAAGGCAAGGTTTTACTCTCCGGCCCTATTCAGGTATTGAACTTCTCCTACTTCCTGAGCGAATTCCCCGACACCTTCCGCACTGCGGTTGAAATTCGCAATGAAATCGCCGAGCGCGGCTGGAAAAAAGTCGTTGCCTTCCAGACCCGTAACCCCATGCATCTGGCTCACGAAGAACTGTGTCACATGGCCATGGACCGCTTAGGCTGTGACGGCCTGGTTATTCACATGCTGCTCGGCAAACTGAAGAAAGGCGATATCCCCGCTCCAGTACGTGACGCCGCGATTCGCAAGATGGTTGAGCTGTACTTCCCGGAAAACAGCGCCATGGTCACCGGTTACGGTTTCGACATGCTCTATGCCGGTCCGCGTGAAGCTGTACTGCACGCCGTCTTCCGTCAGAACATGGGTGCGACCCACTTCATCGTTGGTCGTGACCACGCCGGTGTTGGCGATCACTACGGCGCCTTTGATGCCCAAACTATTTTCGAAGAAGTGCCTGCCGGCGCGTTGCAAATCGAAATCTTCAAGGCCGACCACACCGCCTACTCCAAGAAACTGGACAAGGTCGTGATGATGTGTGAAGCCCCTGATCACACTAAAGACGACTTCGTTCTGCTCTCCGGCACCAAAGTTCGTGAAATGCTGGCCAACGGCATTGCTCCACCCAAGGAGTTCTCACGTCCTGAAGTGGCTCAGATTTTGATGGATTATTACAAAAGTTTAGACGCTTAAGTTTCCAACTTAATCGTTTAGGAAAGGCGGCGCTGCTCGAAAGATCAGCGCCGTTTTTTTTGGCTTATAATCGCAGTAAAATAGTAAAACTCATGAAACCCGATACTTCAACCGCCATGCAGAATCTGATCAACGAAGTGCGCGCAACGCTGCCCTTTGGCGCCAGTGAAGCGCAGCTCTGCGCCGACTCCTGTCAGGGCTGTTCGCTGAAATTGCTGGAGTTTCTGGAAACGGAACTGGACGAGTGGGAGCGAAAATTACAGCAGGGGGTAAAACCGAATTTCGGGGATATTCAGCGTATGAGCAAGATCAGCAAAAAAGTATATAAGGTGCTGAAGAAAAATGGATTGATCGAAGAATCGCCACCTTAATAAATCAGCTGAGACGAACTGCATAATTCATCCCGATATAATCCGCAACCTGAACCCGTGCTGTGCGATTAAAATCGCACCTACAAAATATTTTTCTCTAAAGCTTATCTAGGAGGCTATCGGGTTTAGGGGGATTGAAGCGAGGGAGTGGGAGAGTGAGCACAAATTTTCCCGATTTTGAGGCGCATAGTTATTCTACGCAACGAAAAATCAGGGGGATTTGGGCCGCTCTCCCACTTCCGCAGCCAATTCATCCTGAATCCGACAGCCTCCTAGGCCGAGGCACAAACGCGACTTCGTCGCCGTGTTCAATCAGCGTGTAGGGTTCGGAAAACTGCTTGTTCACCGTGACCTGAACCCGGTCATCGGCATACCTCTCTTTCCAGCTCTCACCGCGTTTGCGCATCCACGCCAGCATCGTTTCCACGTTGGAGACTGAATTGGGAATCACGACCTCCTCTTCATTCTTGCCGGACAGTTTTGCCAGTTCGATAAAATAGACCAGCTTGATGTGAATCTTGCCATCTTCACCAATAAGCCTTCCTTCACCACGCTGTAAATTATGCGCGGCGAGTTTTTTTAAATAATCCGCCCAGTTCTGTTCATAATTCACACCCAGCTCGTGCAAGCTGGACCATGAAAAAATGCCGGTATTATGGCCGTCATCAAAATTAATTTTTATTGCGTAGCCTCCCTGAGGTTCCAGACTGGAGATATTCACCATCTCTTTGCCGTGGACGGGCTGTGTCATGGCTTTAACTTCGGCGGAGGTGGAAAATACGCGCAGATACTCACAGGGGTACTTGAAACGGAAGCCATCTGAAAATGCGAGTTCCAGTAAGCGGGATTTCTGATGCAGACTGATTTCGGTGGGGGTAAGGCTGCTTTCTTTTTCTGACATGGTAATAATTTAACTTCTACACTGATTACTTAGGACGCCATTCTACCTGTAACTCCCTCATGTTATAGGCCGAACATCTTGAGGATAATAATTCTCAACTGGCCGGTTGCCGGCATTCATATCTCATTGATTTTCATATACAGGAATATAAATATATACACTCATAAATAAAACTTATCACTACAGTAGTAAGTTTATTTGGTATTTGCACCATAAAGCGCTATGGTTTGCAGCCGAAATGATCGGTTTTCTTTGCTTTATGACCGGCATTGCGCCTAAAATTGACCCCTTTTATTCGTACTTGAGATCTCTTTCAGGTACTGACACTATAATTTCCAGCTGGTGAGGTGACCGTGGTTATGGGTCGCTACAGATAGCTGAATAACCGGCGACCGGCTTCTGTCGCCGGCAAGTAATATGATTCTAACTGGCTTCTTCGTAAGCCTAAAAGATGAGGAAAAGGTAGAGAATAATGTGGCTCCACCGCTCTGTTCGGACGTTACGTTGTGATCTGCTGCAATTGCAAAAAATAAAACTCCAGGAGTTAATAATAATGCCTACTTTCGTACGTACAGAAAAGTGTGATGGCTGTAAAGACCAGGACCGTACAGCTTGCATGTACATCTGCCCTCACGATTTGATGAAGTTGGACAAGTACGGTTCAGAAACCGGACACGCCATGATGGCTTACAACCAGGAACCTGAGCAGTGCTGGGAATGTTATGCCTGCGTTAAGATCTGCCCTCAGAACGCTGTTGAATGCCGTCATTATGCTGACGTTGTACCTTTGGGTGGTTCCGTACAGCCTCTGCGCGGTACTGATTCAATCATGTGGACAATCAAATTCCGTAACGGAACTATGAAACGTTTCAAATTCCCCATTCGCACCACCGTTGAAGGCTCTATCGATCCTTATGCAGGCAAACCCGAAGCTGACATGGCTAAGATCGAAGACAATGGTTTTTTCAATCACATGGAACAGAAAGGTTACCGCGCCGGCGATCGTAGCGAACTGATCAAACTTTAATTAAAGAGGTTTAAAAAATGGCTGAATTTGGAAAACCTGAAGTCATCGAAGAAGATGTAGACATCCTTCTTATCGGTGGTGGTATGGCCTGTTGTGGAACAGCATTTGAAATTCCACGTTGGATCGAAGCATCAGGCGCTGACCTGAAAGTAAGACTGGTTGATAAAGCCGCTATGGATCGCTCTGGTGCGGTTGCACAGGGTCTGTCTGCGATCAATACTTACATTGGTCCTGAGCAGGATCCTGCTGACTACGCACGTATGGTCTCTAACGACCTTATGGGCATTACCCGTGACGATCTAGTATACGACTTAGGTCGTCATGTTGATGAGTCTGTGCATTTGTTCGAAGAATGGGGACTGCCCATCTGGAAAACTGATGAAAACGGTGAGCGTTTTGACGGTTCTAAAGGCATGACACCTTTAAAAGATGGTGGCAAGCCCGTACGTTCCGGTAAATGGCAGATCATGATCAACGGTGAATCTTACAAATGGATCGTCGCTGAAGCGGCTAAAAAAGCACTGGGCGTCGAAAACATCAGTGAGCGTGTATTCATCGTTAAACTGGTTAACGACAAGAATGACCCCAGCCGCATCGCTGGTGCTGTTGGCTTCTCTACTCG
>JAQICG010000364.1 GCA_027858635.1 Gammaproteobacteria bacterium
CCCTCGATGTCATAGGTCTCGAACCCGGTCAGCTCCAATCTGTCGCGCGTCTCGCCGTTGGTAAATTTCAGCGGCAACACGCCCATGCCGACCAAATTGGAGCGATGAATACGCTCGAACGACTCGCAGATGACGGCCTTCACGCCCAGCAGCAACGTGCCCTTGGCGGCCCAGTCGCGCGATGACCCCGAACCGTACTCCTTCCCGGCCAGCACCACCAGCGGCGTATCGTCTTGCTGGTACTTCATGGCCGCATCGTAGATCGGCATGACTTCGCCGCTGGACATGTGGGTGGTAAATCCGCCCTCGGTGCCTTCAGCCATTTCGTTCTTAATGCGCACATTGGCAAACGTGCCGCGCATCATGACCTGATGGTTGCCGCGGCGCGAACCGTAGGAATTGAAATCCCGCGGAGCGATGTCCTGTTCCTGCAGGTAGCGGCCGGCCGGCGAATCCGGCTGGATGGCGCCGGCCGGCGAGATATGATCTGTGGTCACCGAATCGCCCAGACGGGCCAGGCAGCGCGCGCCCTTGATATCGCCGATTTCCGGCAGGTCGAGCGTCATACCTTCGAAGTACGGCGGGTTCTGGACATACGTGGAATCATCGGTCCACTCGAACATTTCGCCGGTAGGCGTGTCCATGGATTTCCAGCGATCGTCACCCTCGAACACGCTGGCGTAGTTGCTGGAAAACATTTTCGACAACACATTGTCGGCAACGACCTGCTGGATTTCCTGCACATCCGGCCAGATATCCTTGAGATAAACATCGTTGCCGTCGGGGTCCTGACCCAGCGGATCCGTGACCAGGTCGATATCCATGCGTCCGGCCAGCGCGTAGGCTACGACCAACGGCGGCGAAGCCAGGTAATTGGTGCGAATTTCCGGATGGATGCGGCCCTCGAAGTTGCGGTTGCCTGAAAGCACCGAGCACACGACCAGCTCGTTGTCCTTAATCGCCTGGTCGATCGGTTCCGGTAGCGGTCCGGAGTTGCCAATGCAGGTGGTACAGCCGTAACCCACGGTATAAAAACCCAGGGCTTCTAGGTCGTCATCGACGCCAGCTGATTCGAGATAGTCGGTGACCACCTTCGAGCCTGGTGCTAGCGAGGTCTTGACCCAGGGCTTGACGGTCAATCCCTTGTTGCGTGCATTGCGCGCCAGCAGGCCGGCGCCCAACATGACTTCGGGATTGGACGTGTTGGTGCATGAAGTGATGGCCGCGATCACTACCGCGCCATCCGAGAGCAGGAATTTCTGGCCCTTGTATTCGACCTCGCCGCAGCCGGGCGGCAGATGCGCACCCACGGCAGTGGCGCCGCCCTCGTCCTCGAAACGGCCCTCGCTGTCGGCGCCATCGCGGTCGGCTGTCATGTCGTGACAGACCTTGATGAATGCGTTTTTCGCATGGCTCAGGGCAATACGATCCTGAGGCCGCTTGGGGCCGGCCAACGAAGGCTCGACATCGCTCAAGTCCAGTTCCAGCATGTCACTGTACTCGGCGTGGCGGTCGCCGTCCTCGCGCCACAGTCCCTGCGCCTTGGCGTACTCGCGCACCCGCGAGATGTGGGCCTCGTCGCGCCCGGACAATTCCATGTAGCGGGTGGTCTCGCTGTCGATGGGGAAAATAGCGCAGGTCGAACCGAATTCCGGCGACATGTTACCGATGGTGGCTCGGTCGGCCAGCGGCAGGTGGCTGAGGCCGTCACCGAAAAATTCGACGAATTTGCCGACCACGCCTTTTTTACGCAGCCTCTCCGTGACCGTCAGCACCAGATCGGTGGCCGTGCAGCCCTCGCTGAGCTTGCCCGACAGCTTGAATCCGACGACCTGCGGCAACAGCATCGAGATCGGCTGGCCTAGCATCGCCGCTTCGGCCTCGATGCCGCCGACGCCCCATCCGAGCACGCCCAGGCCATTGATCATGGTGGTGTGTGAATCGGTGCCCACCAGCGTATCGGGGTAGGCCAAGGTCTCGCCGTTGACGTCGATAGCGAACACCACCCGCGCCAGGTATTCCAGGTTGACCTGATGAACAATGCCGGTATTGGGCGGTACGACCTTGAAGTTCTCGAACGCGCCCTGGCCCCAGCGTAGAAATGCATAGCGTTCCTTATTGCGCTCAAACTCGATGCGGGTGTTGAGGTCCAGCGCCTCAGAACTGCCGAAGTTGTCGACCTGGACCGAATGGTCGATCACCAGTTCGGCCGGCGACAGTGGGTTGATCTTACCGGGCGAACCTTTCAACTGTTTCATGGCGTCGCGCATGGCCGCCAGATCGACAATTGCCGGCACGCCTGTGAAGTCCTGCAACAATACGCGCGCTGGAGTGAATGCGATTTCTTCGGAGGGCTCGTCGCCAGAGCGCCAATTGGCGATGATGGCGATATCCTTTTCGGTTATGTTCTCGCCGTCCTCGTGGCGCAACAGGTTTTCCAGCAAGATCTTCAGTGAGTACGGCAGATGCGAAATGTCATGCTTTTCGCTGTACTTTTTCAGACTATAGAAGTGGAAAGTCTTGCCATCGGCAGTAAAGGTGTCACGACATTTGAGCGTGTCTCGCATGAAAATACTCCTCCTTGGCGATTATAAGGTTATAAGGTTGGGTAAAGGTTGCCCCTTCGATTTTAGCACGCGCCAAAGTCAATTCAGACCCGTTCAAGACTTGCACCCTATCTCCGCCCAACAGTGGGTGCGACTACCCACTACCCATAAAATGCCAGATAATTAATGCTGAAAGACAAAACCAGGATCACTCACATACGTTCGAAATACCTGTTAAAGCAGCTTGTAAATTAATCGGGACTGGAATAAATCAACCTGAATCAATCACCGTCTAAATTTATAAAATATCCAGACTAACCCGATATTAATCCCTGAAATTATTATATTGCAGCGGCATATCAATATCCGCACTTTTCAGCATGGTCATGACCTGTTGCAGGTCGTCACGTTTTTTACCGGTGACTCTAACCTGTTCACCCTGAATTGCAGCTTGTACTTTGATGCCAGCGTCTTTGATGAGTTTGACGACTTTCTTTGCCATCTCCTTATCCAGGCCTTCTCTGACTTTGATGGTTTGATAGGCGCGCATACCGCGCTCTTCGATTTTGCCTTTGTCCAGACAGGCGACGTCAATGCTTCGTGCCGATAATTTTTTGTACATAATGTCGTGCATCTGCCGAACCTGAAACTCGTTGGTGGCTTCAAAGTTCATGGCGCCATCTTTCAGCGTGACTTTGGCGTCGCTGCCTTTGAAATCAAAGCGGGTGTTCAGCTCGCGGTTCATCTGGTCAACTGCATTGGTCAGCTCGTGGCTGTCTATTTCAGAAACAACGTCGAATGAAGGCATAAAAAATTCCTGTATTAAGTACAATTAATATCTACAATAAACCTATATAAGAAAACAAAGGCGGAATAATGTCAAACCTATTTATTGGTCTGGGCGCAATCAACGCCTTTATCGCGGTGGCCATGGGCGCGTTTGCTGCTCATGCACTCAAGGTCAGGCTGTCTGCTGATTATCTCTCAGTCATTCAAACTGCGGCCGATTATCAGCTCTACCATGCGCTGGGTCTGGTGCTTGTGGGGGTGATTTATCAGCATAGCCAGAGCCGCCTCAACGCGCTGAGCGGCTGGTTCATGCTCGGTGGCACGGTTCTGTTCAGCGGCAGCTTGTACCTGCTGGGCTTGAGTGAAATCAGGTGGCTGGGCATGATCACGCCCATCGGCGGGCTGTGTTTTATCATCGCATGGCTGCTGCTGGCCTATGCGCATCTACGCCCTTCGGCCAACAGGATTAATTAGATTCTCTGACTTATTTCCTCACCGCCTTCCTGCCCTGCGCCGCCGAATAGATGCCGCGCAGAATGCTCACTTCGCGTTTGGTAAGGTGAGTGCGATTGAACAGGCCCTTTAACCGCCGCATGATAATTTCAGGGTGATGGGTGCCGAAGAAATTCACATCTTCCAGCATTTGGTGAAGATGCTGATACATGCCCTCCACCTGATCGGCCGTGGCAGGCACATCATTGATGTGCTTGGCCGCCAGCGCTTTGTCCGCGCTTTCAGGCGCCGCCGGGGCGATTGCCGAATCCAGAGCCGCCAGACGCAGTTCGTAGCACAGAACCTGCACCGCCGCCGCGACATTCAGCGAGCTGTAATCAGGATTGGTCGGAATATTGACCAGCGCGTGACACTGTTCCAGCTCCTCATTGGTCAGGCCGGTGCGCTCCCGACCAAATACAATCGCCGCCTCGCCCTGCTGCGCCTGCTTAACGGATTCGGCGGCACACGCGCGCGGCAGCATCACCGGCCATTGCACCGCGCGCTCCCGGGCACTGGTGCCCATCACCCAGGTGCAGCCGGCCACCGCTTCCGCCAGCGTTTTCACCACCCGCGCCTCGCCCAGCACATCATCGGCACCGGCTGCGCGGCTATAGGCCTCAAAACTGGGAAAGTCGACCGGATCAACCAGTACCAGCTTTGCCAGCCCCATATTTTTCATGGCTCTGGCGGCAGCGCCGATATTTCCGGGATGGGAGGTATTCACTAAAATAATTCTTATGTTTTCAAGCATCCGTGTATTCTGCTATGCTTCGCATCGTTTTAACACTGCTCATTGAAAATTTGTCATGCATCCAACCGTAAATATCGCAGTACGCGCAGCGCGTGCCGCCGGCGACGTCATTGTCCGTAGTATGGACAAGATCGATCGCCTCACCATTAGCTCCAAGGGCAATAACGATTTCGTCACCGAAGTTGATCGTAAAGCCGAGTCCACGATTATCGACATCTTGCGTCAGTCCTATCCCGATTACGGCATTCTGGCGGAGGAGAGCGGCATTCAGGACGAGGGCGCTGAATATCAGTGGATCATCGATCCCCTAGACGGCACCACCAATTTCCTGCATGGCTTCCCTCAGTTCTCGGTTTCGATTGCACTCAAGCACAAGGAGCGCATCATCACCGGGGTGATTTACGATCCCCTGTCGCAGGAGTTATTCACCGCCGCCAAAGGTGAAGGCGCGCAGCTCAATGGCAAAAAAATTCGGGTTTCGGGTCTAGTCGGCATCAAAGGCGCTTTATTGAGCACCGGGTTTCCGTATCACGACCAGAGCTACCTCGACACCTACATAAAAACCATGACCCAGCTGATGGCACCCACCGCAGGCATCCGTCGCCCCGGTTCGGCCGCACTCGATCTGGCCTGGATGGCAGCCGGGCGCACGGATGGCTTCTGGGAGTTTAATTTGAGTCCGTGGGATATCGCCGCAGGTGTACTGATTGTGCGGGAAGCGGGCGGAATTGTTGCTGATTTTCGGGGCGGGGATAAATACCTCAAAACCGGCGACATCATCGCCGCCAGCCCCAAGGTGTTCCCGGAGATGATGAAAGTCATCAGCGGCTGCGTCAAAGGCAGCGCCTACGCCGAGCGTAAGGCGCTACTGTACGAAAGCTAACCCGACGGTTTCTTACATCATCAGGATTGAGCCTTCGCCTCTTCCGGCGTCAACGCCTTAATCGTTAAGGCATGAATGGCACCGCTCTGGATGTGTTCGTTCAACAGGGCGTACACCATTTTCTGCTCAGCCACCAGGCTCTTACCCTCAAACACATCCGAGACGATGGTCGCTGTGTATTTACTGCCATCAGCCGTAACTGTGGTTTCACTGCCGGGGATACCGGCTTCGATAATTTTTTTAACTTCACTGGTTTCCATTGAACAACCTCTTAATTAAGAATCTCACAGAGAGCTTTGAACGGTGTAGATTTTTCGAGCAAAGTTCTCTTAATATTTTGCGGTGATGTTACAGCTAATTTTAATCCATGACACCGTATATTCCATACTGATATAAATGACACCATGAAAAACATAACCCAGCTCGTTCTCCTCTGCCGCCCCGGTTTCGAAAAAGAATGTGCCGGGGAAATCATGCATTACGCCACTGAGCTGGGCTTTCCCGCCTACATCCAGACTCACCCCGACAGCGGCTATGTATTGCTGATTGGTGCGGGCGAAACCGGCATCGGTGAGCTCATGGTGCAAATTGATTTCAGGCAGCTGATTTTCACCCGGCAGTGGTTTGCCAGCCTGGCCAAAATTGATAACCTGCCCGAACAGCAGCGCATCGAACCGCTGCTCAGCGCCATCAAGTTGCTGCCGGCCCCGTTCAACAGGATCGAGCTGGCCTACCCCGACACCAACGAAGGCAAATCCATCAGCCGCTTTTGCAAACAGTTCGAGCCGCATCTGCTGCGCGCGCTCAAGCAGGAGGAGCTTTTATCCAGCCGCGCCCCTCGCAATCTACATCTTTTATTTCTCAATTCTCAGCAGGCTTTTGCGGGCATCGCCCCCGTCGAAATCAGCGCCGACGACGCCATGGGCATTCCGCGTTTACGCATGCCCTCCTCCGCGCCGAGTCGCTCCACCCTGAAACTGGAAGAGGCGATTCACTGGTTTTTTGATGATGAAAAAAAATATTTCAAAAACGGCATGACGGCGGTCGATCTGGGCGCGGCTCCCGGTGGCTGGAGCTGGCAACTGGTGCAACGCGGTCTGCGCGTGACCGCCATCGACAACGGCCCGATGCAGGACAAGTTAATGCAGGGCGGCATGGTGGAACATCTAAAAACCGACGCTTTCACCTATCGCCCCACAAAAGCCGTTGACTGGCTGGTGTGCGACATGGCCGAACGCCCCCTGCACGTGAGCCGGCTCATCGCCAAATGGCTAGTGCAGCAGGATTGCAAAAACGCTATTTTCAACCTGAAATTGCCCATGAAGAAAAGATTGCTGGTGGTCAACGAATGTCGCGACCTGATCGCGCAGCAATTACTCGAGCACCACATTGACGCCCGCATTCAAATTAAACACCTTTATCACGATCGCGAAGAGGTCACCGTCTGCATAATAACCTCTTAGATCACGCCATTATTAGTTCGGATGACAATAATAGGCTGCTCATCAGCCTCTCCCACGGCAAGCCGGTTGATACGATACCTGCCGGGACGAATACGGCGTGGAAGATACCTGCCGCACATGTATGGCGCCGCCAACTATGCGGTGATCGACGATGTTGCTAAACTGCCGCAAAAGATCTCTGATATTTATCGGAGGATAACAAGTTAAGGCAGCTTAAACATGGCGAATTCTATTTACTGGTACGACTACGAAACCTTTGGCATCAACCCGCGCTCAGATCGCCTGGCACAGTTCGGCGGCATTCGTACCGATGAAGATTTAAACATCATCAGCGAGCCGCTGGTAATTTACTGCAAACCCGCTGACGACATGCTGCCCGATCCATACGCCTGCCTGGTTACCGGCATCACCCCGCAGAAAACGCAGGCTGAGGGGCTCATCGAAGCCGAATTTATCGCCGCGATCCACAAACAGTTTTCCCAGCCCGGCACCTGCATTGCCGGCTACAACAGCATCCGCTTCGACGATGAATTCACCCGCAATGCCTTGTACCGGAATTTCTACAACCCCTACACGCACGAATGGCAGCACGGCAACTCCCGCTGGGATCTAATCGACATCGTGCGCCTGACCCGCGCACTCCGACCCGAAGGCATTAACTGGCCGGTCGGTGACGATGGCCGCCCCAGCATTCGACTCGAACTCCTGACCAAAGCCAACGGCATCAGTCATGAAGATGCGCACGACGCCATGTCCGACGTTTACGCCACCATCGAAATGGCCAAACTGATCCGTAAACATCAGCCCCGACTTTTCGACTATATGTACGGCCTGCGCAAAAAAGCCGAAGTCAGCAAACTGCTCAACCTGCGCAGCCACGAGCCGGTACTGCACGTCTCCTCGATGTACTCTGCCGAGCGCAATGCCATCGCCATGGTCATGCCGATCTGTCAGCATCCGAGCAACAAAAACAGTATTATTGTTTACGATCTCAACATCGAGCCGGATGATTTTATCAACGCTGATACCGATGAATTAACAGGCCGACTCTACACCCGCAGCGAAGACCTGCCCGAAGGCGTGAAACGTGTACCGTTGAAAGACGTGCACATCAACAAGTGTCCGGTCATCGTGCCACTGAAAACCATGGACGCCGCCAGTGCCGAACACCTCAACATCGACATCGCCGCCTGCGAAGCCAACCGCCTGATCATCCTGAATGAGATCGACGCACTGTCTGAGAAAACCTGACAGGTTTTCGGTCACAACGACTTCCCCGAAGTCACCGACCCCGATGCACAAATCTACTCCGGCGGATTTTTCAGCGACGCCGATTACGGTCGCATGGATCGCATCAGAAAAAGCAGCCCCGAAGAACTCAGAAAACTCAAGCTGACTTTCGATGACCCCCGCCTGCCTGAAATGCTGTTTCGTTACCGCGCAAGAAACTTCCCCGAGTCACTCAACGCCGAAGAAAAACAGCGCTGGAATGAATTCCGCAAAGAACGCTTCACCGACCCCGCACTTAGCCCACGCACCATGAACCGTTTTTTGGCGGAAATCGAAGAACTGCAATGCGGTGAACAAACCACCGGCGCGGAGCTGGTGATTCTGGAAGAGTTGCTGGAGTATGCGGAATCGATAAAACCTTGAAAGGCTTTCACCGCTGAGGACGCGGAGAACGCAGAGGAAACCAAAATAACACCGTAGGATGCGGTTCGTGCCTCACCACATCCTACACGTTCTATTAATATTGTGGTTACTTACGCCGCCCAAACAACCCCGTACCAATTCTAACCATGGTGGCACCTTCTTCGATGGCGATGTCGTAATCACCGGACATGCCCATGGAGAGTTGGTCGAATTCCTTTAGCTTGAATTTCTGCCGGCACTGGTCACGCAACATTCTCAGCGCCGCAAAAGCGTTGCGTGTTGCGGCTTCGTCGTTGTTGACGCCGATGGTCATCAGGCCGCGCCAGGCCAGGTTGGGGAGTTTTTGTTGCTGGAGTACGTCGAGCAGGGCCACAGTTTCATCACTGGACAGACCGGACTTGCTGGCTTCGCCTGTGATATTGACCTGCAGCAGACAGTTCAGCACTTTTTGCTGATTATGCTGCACCATGGCGGCGGATAATTTCTGCGCCAGTTTCAGGCTGTCGACGGTGTGTATCCACTGAAAATGTTCGGCGACCGGTTTTACTTTTTTGGATTGCAGGTGGCCGATGAAGTGCCATTTTAGATTGGGATTGTCCAGCAAGGGAATTTTGCTTAAGGCATCCTGAATGGTGTTTTCGCCAAAGGCGGTCTGCCCGGCAGCGATGGCCTGTTCGACCTCGGCCAGGCTTCGGGTTTTGGAAACCGCGATTAACTGAACCTCGTCACTGGCTCGACCGGCATCAACACTGAGCTGTTTGATGCGCGCTCTGATTGCATTTAAATTATCGGCGAGTTGGCTCATTAACAAGAAGCGTTAGCCGCTGTGCGGCTTTCATGATTATTGTGAATAGTGCGAAAAGAAATGCCCGATACGGTTAATCGCATGTCTCAGCTCGTCCTCTCTGGACAGGAACACAATCCGGAAGTGATCGGTATCCGGCCAGTTAAAGGCGGTGCCCTGAACAATCAGAATTTTTTCCTGCAACAACAGATCCAGCACCATTTTTTCATCATTTTTGATTTTGTGTACTTTGGGATCCATTCTGGCGAACAGGTACATGGCGCCTTTGGGTTTGACGCAGCTGATGCCCGGAATGTCGTTGATTAAATCACACGCCATATCGCGTTGATCACGCAGGCGACCACCGGGCACGATCAGCTCATTGATGCTTTGATAACCGCCCAGCGCGGTTTGAATGGCGTGCTGCCCCGGCACGTTTGAACACAAACGCATGGAGGCGAGCAGTTCAATACCTTCGATATAATCTTTGGCTTTGGCGATGGCCCCGGTGATGACCATCCAGCCCGCGCGAAAACCGGCGACGCGATAGGCCTTGGACAGGCCATTAAAAGTGACGAACAAAACATCATCTGCCAGCGATGCGGTCGCCACATGCTTGGCATCGTCGTAGAGAATCTTGTCGTAGATTTCATCGGAGAAAATAATTAGATTGTGCTTGCGGGCCAGCTCGATAATGGCTTCTAAAATTTCGGTGGGGTACAAAGCACCGGTGGGATTATTGGGGTTGATGATGACAATGCCACGGGTATTTTTGGTGATCTTGCGTTCCATATCTTCGAGGTCGGGATACCACTCCGCCTGCTCATCACACAGATAATGCACCGGGTTTCCGCCCGACAGACTGACCGCCGCCGTCCACAAGGGATAGTCCGGTGCCGGGACCAATATCTCATCGCCATTATTCAGCAGCGCCTGCATCGCCATGACGATTAATTCACTGGCGCCATTACCCAGATAAATATTGTCAGTATCCGCATCCATGATGCCTTTTTGCTGGCAGTAATGCATGACCGCTTTTCGGCCGGTGAACAACCCTTTCGAATCGCTGTAGCCTTGGGAAAGCGGCACGTTATGAATCATGTCCTTGACGATTTCTTCGGGGGCATCGAAGCCAAAAGGAGCTGGATTACCAATATTCAGTTTGAGGATTTTATGGCCCTCTTCTTCCATGCGCCGTGCTTCACGCAGCACCTGGCCACGAATTTCATAACAAACATTGTCTAACTTGCGGGATTTCTTCATCGTATTCATCGAGAGCTATTATTTATAAAAATTTAAAAAACCTTGTAGATTAGAGTATATATGCTTCTCCGCCTAAAAGTTGTCTCTGATGAATGTAAAATTTGAAAAACCAAAAAAAAACCGGCAAGGGGTGCCGGTTAAAAGGGAGAGTCGTCAACGAGAATGGGATCCCGATGACGTTACCAAGAATAATGATCCTGCTGTATTAATCAACATACCATTACAAATGTTTACACCAGGAGGTTGTCGGATTCAGGATGAATTGGCTGCGGAAGTGTGAGAGCGGCCCAAATGTCCCCGATTTTTCGTTGCGTAGAATAACTATGCGCCTCAAAATCGGGGAGATTTGTGCTCACTCTCCCACTCCCTCGCTTCAATCTCCCTAAACCCGACAGCCTCCTAGCGAAAATATTCGCGCAGTGCACGGCAAAGGTAATAGCCATCCCAGCGCCCGGCCAATTCCCGTATTGAATGCATGGCAAATGTGGGCACACCGACATCAACGGTACGCACACCCAGATTGCCAGCCGTCACCGGGCCGATGGTGCTGCCGCAAGCGGTATCGGTGCGCACTACAAATGACTGCACCGGTACGTCCGCTTCTTCGCAAATATAACGAAAAGCGGCGCTGGTTTCACTGTTAGAGGCGTAACGTTGATTAGAGTTCATTTTAATTACCGGCCCCTGATTCAGTATCGGGCCATGATTTTCGTCGTGCTTGTCGGCAAAGTTCGGATGAATGCCGTGGGCGTTATCGACGGAGATCATCATCGACTGATCCATGCAGCGGACAAAGTTTTCGGTGCCTGACGGACACAAACGCTCCAGCACTGACTTGAGAAAATTGCCCTGCGCACCGCTTGCCGAAGTGCTACCTACCTCTTCGTGATCATTGCTCACCAGCAGGCAGTTCTGTTTTGGATCGGCCTGCAACAGCGCCATTAATGCGGTATAACAGCTCAGCAAATTGTCCAGCCGTGCAGCGGCGATAAAGTCCTGATGCAGACCGATCACCGCCGGCGCCTGCACATCATAGCAACTCATTTCATAATCCCGGATTTTTTCCGCCTTTAACTCCGGTTTTTGTTTGCTGAGCAAGCGCAGCAGGATATCGCGAAAATCGGGCTGACGATCATCGCCTTCCGGCAGCTTCATTAAGATAGGTGGAATGTGTTCCTGCTTGTTGATGGCGTGATTTTCATTCGCCTCCCGATCAAGATGAATGGCCAGACTGGGAATACTGGCAATGGCCTGCTCGAAATCAATCATCGTGTTGCCGACTTCACCGTCAATGGTGACATAATTGACGCGCCCCGCCAGGGACAGATCGCGATCGAACCAGGGATTCAGCAAGGCCCCGCCATAGACTTCGACGCCCAGCTGAAAATAACTGTTTTTAGTAATTTCAGGATTGGGTTTGACTTTCAGGCACGGACTGTCGGTGTGCGCGCCGGCCATGCGAAAACCGTGTTCAACCGGATCGCGCCCCAATGTGAAAGCAATAATCGAGGAGTCGTTACGGGTAACGTAAAACTTGCCGGTCACGGGTGTTGCTGCATGCATGTCCCAGGCATCAGATTCACTCAGGCGTTTGAAACCGTTTTCCTCCAGCGTCGTCGACATTTGTTCGACCGCATGAAAGGGTGTGGGCGAGGCCTGGATAAAGCTCAGTAAACCAGCGACAAATTCTGCATCTTGCATTTTTTAATACCTGTGATTTTGTGTTACCTGAATCTGTGGTTTAAACGTGGATGCATGGTGCAAGATATTGGTTTCACAGGGGTTTCAAAAAATCTTAGCTTCACCCTTAGGTTAAGCGGGCATTTTTTGATCCGCTGTGGAATCAAGAGATTGTGCCAAGCGCCGCGATTAAGCCACGGATTCAGGTGTAATTTCATTAATACGTTTTGAGCGTTCAGCTTATACCAAATACATCATGCTTAATTAAATTTATACAAAGTGCGCTGCTCGAAACCGGTCACTACCGGCTTTACCCCCGCC
This sequence comes from Gammaproteobacteria bacterium, assembly GCA_027858635.1. Lineage (GTDB taxonomy): Bacteria > Pseudomonadota > Gammaproteobacteria > SZUA-229 > SZUA-229 > LH-M37. The sequence continues at coordinate 12,629 of JAQICG010000364.1, forward strand.
AGTTGTTTATCCAGTTCAGCGCTGCCGGTATCGAGCAATAGTGGCCGCCCCTGCAA
>JAQICG010000380.1 GCA_027858635.1 Gammaproteobacteria bacterium
TACTGTAATGGCAAATCATTTAATGACGAAAATAAAGTTCGTTATTCTCCTGCAATATCAAAAAATCCATGGAAACCAGAAACAATGGCTACCGGCCAAAATCGAGCCGGTATCAGGGAAATGACCGGTGGTGAACCAGAGTTTGAAAACTGAACATGAATAGTTGAATGAATAAATACCTGATAGCCCTGGCGCTTCTCGTGCTTCTGCCGCAACCCCTGCTGGCGGAATCGCTCTGGTCCGATGTATCGGATGCAGAAAAAAGTCCGGCAGCAGCATCGGCCGTTTCTATCTCCACAGTACAACCCGATCCACACATAAACTCCCGCCGCGTTTCAGTCAGTTACGATCAGCTCAGAGCCGCACTCGCCAATGCTGATACCCTGCCCGCAGGCCGGTCGGCAAAATCGCCGGCACAGGTACAGCTCGATCTGCCAATGCCCGACGGCGGCCTGCTGACTTTTAATGTCTACGAGACTTCGGTCATGGCTGCGGAACTGGCGGCAAGATACCCGCAGATAAAAACCTACAAAGCCATCGCCGCAAGTGATGCCGGCATCCGCGGCGTAGTCAACATCGGCCCCAACGGTTTTCGTGGTTATCTGTTTACGCCTGACGGCGAAGTCTTCATCGATCCCGTGCCCGACTCGGATCAGCAGTATTACAGTTACTACAAGCGCGATTATGCGAGCATCGCGCCCAGGCAATTTTCCTGCGGCGTGACCACCGATGCCGCAGATAGCCCGGTCGCCGAATTTGTCAGCCAAAGCCTGACCACGCTGGCGCGCACCAGCAACACGCTCATTACCTACCGCATCGCTGTTGCCGCTACCGGTGAATACAGTCAGAAAGTAGGGAACGGCGATGTTGCTAAAATATTGGACGAGATCGCTAAAGTAATCAGCCGCATCAATGAAATTTACATACGCGATCTGGCTATCAAACTAAATCTGGTCGTCAATAATGATAAAATTATTTACATTGATGCAGGCAATGACCCTTATTCCGATCCTACTGATCCCTCTACGCTGCTTAATGACAATCAGGCAACGCTAGACAGCGTAATCGGCAAAACAAATTACGACATTGGCCACGTCTTCAACACCCAGGGCGGCGGCTTGGCCGGGTTGGGCGTGGCCTGCCGGGATGGCAACAAAGCCCGTGGTGAATCGGGCCTCACCGACCCCGTTGGCGACCCCTATTACATCGACATCGTCGCCCACGAAATCGGCCACCAGCTGGGCGCGAATCACAGTTTCAACGGCACCACCGATAACTGTGCAAACAACCGCCATGCCGCCACCGCGTTCGAACCGGGCAGCGGCAGCACCATCATGGCCTACGCCGGCATCTGCGGAGCAGAAAACATCGCCGCAAACTCCGACGCCACCTTTCACGCCGGCAGCATTGTAGAAATTATTAACTTCACCCGAAACGGCACCGATAACAACTGTGCCGGTAGCATTACCACGCAACAGGCGCCGATCGCCGATGCAGCTCAGAATAATTGTACTAACCCCACCAACTGCATCATCCCCGGCGGCACCGCCTTTGCACTCACCGGCTCCGCGACCGACCCGGAAAGTGATACCATGACCTACCAGTGGGATCAGATGGATGCAGGTTCCGCCACCACCGCCACCACCTACGGCACCGACATCGGCAGCAACGCCCTGTTCAGATCGTTTGAGCCACTGGCCACACCGGTGAGGACTTTTCCTCAGCTGGCAACCCTGTTGAACAACGTCAGCGATAAAGCCGAAACTCTACCCACTGAAAACCGTACCCTGAATTTCCGCTTCACCGTGCGCGACGGCAACGGCGGCGTCGATGAAGACGACATGCAAATCATCGTCAACGGCGACACCGGGCCGTTTGAAATCTTGCGGCCGAATACCAGCGTCATACTCGATTCAGCACAACCGCAATCTATCCAGTGGAACGCCGCCTGCACCGAAACCGGCACCGTCAACTGCGCCAATGTTGATATCCTGCTTTCCACCGATGGCGGTAACAGCTATAGCACCACCCTGGTCGGCGGCACCACGCCCAACGACGGCGTCGAAACCGTCAGCCTGCCCAGCGTCACCAGCAACAACGCCAGAATAAAAATCGCCTGCACCAACAACATCTTCTTCGATATCTCCAATGTTGATTTTGCCATCAGCACAATCGGCGGCGGCAGCCTGCCCAGCACCGTCATCGGCGGCAGCTACGACTGCGGCACTGCCACCGGCATTGTCGGCGGCGATGACATCGAACCCAATAACTTCCTCGCCCAGGCACAGACACTGACTTTCCCATCTATCCTGAACGGCACCGTCAACAACGTACAGGACCCGGATGATTACTTCGTCTTCATCGCCGAAGCAGTCGGCTACACCTTCACCCTCAGCAACTACGGCAATTACGACCTCGACTTATACCTGTACGACAGCACCGGAAAAACCGTTATTGCCAGCAGCGAAAGCACAACCAGCCCCGTGGAAAGCATCAGCACGGAATTGATCATGGGCAGAACCTACTACCTCATCGTCGTCGGTTTCAACACCGCCGGCCAGGACTCCAGCTACACCCTGAGCGCACAATCCCAAATCACCAAACCCGGCGGTGGCGGCGCAATCAACCTGTACGTCCTGTTGTTACTGCTTATCGCTCCACTGCTCAGGCTCAAACAACGTAACGCTTAGTTTGCAAGGTGAGTACCGTTTTTTACCCACGCCCTGCATCTGTAGTGCGAATTCATTTGCACAAAACACCCAATCGAGCAGTCGTAGGGTGGACACCGATTTTGTGCCCACGCGGCACTAAGGATGAAACCCATGCATCAACGAAGCAAGACTTTTTAAAATAACGACATACTGAAAAATAACCCCATCCGCTGAAAATGGATACCGGCCTACGCCGGTATAACGGTGCAGGATAAACATCATTTTTGCGTACACCCACGGTACGCTTATTTATCCCCCAAACACACCCCAAGCATCACCGCGTTATACCGCTTCGCATACGCCGATGCCTTGCGCATCGCCGCCAGCTCTTCATCCGAGCGAATTACATCCCCAAAACCCTCCAGCAGACGCACGCCACAGGCATCCAGCGCCGCCTCCCGGTCTGCCGCCGCCACACCCGGCAGCGTCGTCGCCCGTGTCGCAAAACCCAGCAAACGCAAATCGCCTTGTTCGATTGCCGCGCGCGCATCCGCCTCCGGGTCACACTGCTCATATTGCGTGCCTCGTTTTATCGCACTGGCATCCTTAGCAGATCCCGGCTCCGGCGCATCCTCCGGGCTTGAGCTCATCGCCGACACCGGCGTAGCCGACATCAAAAAACAGCCATACAAAACAGCAAACAGAGGAAAACGAAGTAGAACGTTCATAAGCAGAATCCCGTAAAAGTGACAGGTCGGAAACGACCGAATCGGCTAATTATAACCGCAAACTACAACGCTTTGATTTTCAGGCACAGCCACAAAAAAAGCAGCGTTGAGTGATTTAATACGGGCCAAACAATAATAATGAAAAGGAATTTATGCCACAACCACTACCAGCACAATAATGCCCATATCACCGTTTTGTTATGTCGGCTATCCGTTTAGTTTCTCTCTTGTGGGAAATGTATAAGCTGTTACCATCGTTCCCACGCTGGAGCGTGAGAACGATATACCGTTGCCTTTAATAATTTTAGCGAGCTAATACATTCTATGCACTACGATCTTGCCACCTTAAAACAAATTATTATCGCCGTGGCACGTGAGGAGCTGCTGCCGAGTTTTGCCGATGTGCAGCGTAGCACCAAGGCGGATGGTAGTTTTGTCACCGAGGCCGATCTGGCGGTACAGGCGCGTGTTGCGCATGAGTTGAAAAAGCATTATCCAAAGACGGGTCTTCTGGGTGAAGAGATGACGGCGGATCAGCAGAGGGCCTTGTTAACGAACAGTGATTCGCTCTGGTGTCTTGATCCGCTGGATGGTACCAGTAATTTTGCGGTGGGTACGCCGTATTATGCGATTTCGCTGGCGCTGATTGAACGCGGTGTGCCGACGCTGGGCATTGTTTATGATCCCAATCGCGATGAGTGTTTTGTAGCGATGCGCGGGCAGGGTGCTTTTCTCAATGATGCGCCACTGAAAGTCAGGCCTGTTGAACTGCCGCTGTCAAAATGTACGGCGTTGATTGATTTCAAGCGACTGCCAAAGCAGCTTTCGATGAACCTGGTGAGTCTCCAGCCTTATGCTTCGCAACGTAGCTATGGTTCGGTCGCGCTGGACTGGTGCTGGCTGGCGGCGTCACGTGTTCATGTTTACCTGCATGGCGCGTCCAATATCTGGGATTATGCCGCGGGCCAACTGATTTTCAGCGAGGCGGGCGGTGCCTCCTGCACGCTGGAAGGGGAAGCGATTTATGTCAATACGCTCAGCAAGCGCTCCTCGGTCGGCGCGCTGGATAAGGCAGCTCTTGATGAATGGTACGGCTGGCTGCGTGAGTACCTGGTTTCGTAGGATAGGCAAAGGCTCTTGCGTGCCCATCTTTGCTGACATAAGGGCGCTCACAGGTTGAAGTTAAAAGTCATTGATGTGCACGTTGTGCTTTGCTCATCCTACGAATGAATTAATCTGTCTATGGAGATACTATTGAGTCATATGGAAAGGATACCCTTCAATCAAGACGCGCTGAGAATACATCCGTGTACGCTCGGCAGCAGCATCCCTGCTGCTGACGGTCTTGATTGAAGGGTATCCTTTCCATACGCCTTGTTAG
>JAQICG010000412.1 GCA_027858635.1 Gammaproteobacteria bacterium
TTTGGCTTTGAAGGCTATGAGCTAAATCCGAAAATGGGAAAGGCATTGTTCTGGCAGAAAAAGCTTACTTAACATTGCGTTCGAGAGTGTTGCGTCAAAATCGGCGCGCCCCTCAGCTTTGCGTTAGATTTGAATAGAGGGCACTTTATATGCTTCATCCTGATGAGTTTAAAATCAATGAAGCCTGGATTGCGTTCAGGCTAAATGAGGTTCCGGTTACCACTGAAGCCGATGGCGACTTTAATGTCATCGCCCTTATGGATGCAGCGAGTTGTTTTATTCTTAGTTCAGAATTCGTGCCTGCCACTTCATCTGAGCCATCGCAACTGGAGGCCAAACGATTAATTAAAAACGCCAAATCTCATAAGCAGCAGCTGCCTAAGACGCTCTACATTCCGGAAAACCAGGCAGCCGATATCCTGTGCATGGAAGCAGAGAGGTACGGAATTGCCGTTAATCGCGTTCCAGAGAAGCAGCTTTTGGTGATGATCGGTGAGGCCCGTGATTGCTTTAAGGAGTATATGGGCGGGGATAGCGTCCAGTGAAGCTTAACAAGGCCATCAATTAAACCAGCGATCTCTTCGCTACGCTCGTGATGAAAGGGGCAGCTCGGTTAATTCGTCATTCCGGCGCAGGCCGGTATGACGTTACTCCCTTTTCAGGATTTCATGTCCATGCACAGACGCACATTCGGAAATCACTAGATCTATAATGTTAAAACGCAATTTTGATTGAAATGTGGGTCAGCAGTGAGTCTGCCCGTATTGATTATGACCTTATTAATTATATTGATTAATGAAGCTTACCGACACATAAACTGTCATTTGGTTCGTGAAATAGAATATGTCTAATTCATAAATATAGTATGCTTCTGTGCTTCTACCGTAGGTTGAAAAGATAATTTTAGGTCTATGACTGCATGAAAAAGAGCTCCCTGGAACACGATACAATTGTCTCCAAACACGTTAAAGGTTTTTTCGCTGCACTCGTACTTGTAAGCCTGGCTGCTGGCCTGAGGATATGGCCACTACAAATGCTTGAGTCGGAACTCACCTGGCTGACGTTCTATCCTGCGGTGATTGCCGTTGCACTTTATGCGGGTCTTTACGCTGGCTTGCAGGCAACCGTATTTGCCTGTCTCACGGTCACATTGCTGTGGCCGCTTTTTGCTACACACCCGTTTATCGAGAATCGCCTTGATTTTCTGGAGATGGCCATTTTTGTCATCACCTGCAGTCTTATATCGTACCTTGTCGAATCCGCGCATCGTGCTCAAAAGGCACTCAAACAGGCCGAGTCAGTATCGAAGGCCAGCATCGAACGTGATCAATTCACCAGAGCTATCATTGATTACATGCCTAATATGATTGGCTATTGGGACAGGGACTTACGCTGTTGCATCGCTAACAGTGCTTACAGTGTATGGTTCGGTAAGAATCCCGAGGATATTATCGGTCTCACGTTCCGCGAACTGACGGGCGAGCAGCTGTTTACCCTGAACGAGCCCCATATTCTCAACGTTCTTGACGGCGAACCGCAATGCTTTGAACGGACTCTGAACAAAGTAAATGGAAGCGTGGGTCATATAATCGGTCACTACATTCCTGATTTTGATGACGATGGTACTGTAAAAGGTTTTGCGATTCATGCCAGTGAGGTGACGGTTCTAAAAGAAACAGAGGTTAAACTCAAACTGATAACACAAGAACTATTGCATCATAAGGAGAATCTGGAAGAGCTGGTGGAAACTCGCACGACAGACATAAAGGCAGCTCTTGATGCAGCCGAAAAAGCTAGCCAGGCAAAAAGCAAATTCCTGTCGAGCATGAGTCATGAGCTACGTACACCACTCAATGCTGTTGTTGGGTTCTCTGAACTCATTGAGATGAACGCTAAAGATAAATTTACAAAAGAAAGTTCACAAAAAATAATCAGTGCTAGCAAACATCTGTTGGAGCTAATTAATGAAACACTGGATTTCTCGAAAATTAAATCTGGATCATTAGAATTAAACATCGATAGTTATAGCCTGAAAAATATTCTTTTAGATTGTGTGTCAATGACAAAAGTCTCTGCTGCTAAGATGTCTATTCAGATGGATAACAAAGCTGATTCGTTACCAGATGTAGAAATCAACGTTGACAAAACCCGATTTAAGCAAGTCATTTTAAATCTTTTATCTAATGCAATAAAATATAACAGAGAGCACGGCAGTATGGTCATAGATTATTCAATTGAAGATAAAAAAATGCTTTGTTTGTCGATTGCTGATACTGGTAAAGGTATAGCTCCAGATCACCAGCATGAAATATTTACTTCGTTCAATAGGGCTGGAGCAGAGTGCTCTAATATTTCTGGTACGGGTCTGGGGTTGGCGATATCTAAGAAATTAATAGAAAAAATGAACGGTCGTATTGGCTTTAAAACAACTGTCGGAGAAGGAAGTTGTTTCTGGATTGAAGTTCCTTTGTCGTGAATACTCACTGTCTGACCGACAGAAAACATGTTCAAGTGCATGAAAAAAACGGATCAGAGAGCAATCACCTGCAATATAATAATTAGTAGATTTTCTCTTGGTAAATTATTTATTCTTTATTTTTTATGGCGTTGTACTAACCCGATGCACATAATATCTAG
>JAQICG010000321.1 GCA_027858635.1 Gammaproteobacteria bacterium
TTAGAGCGTGTGTTATATACACGACCCGTAGGGCGAAACCCATGGATGGGTGGGGTAACGGAAAAATACAGTGAAGTATTTTGTAATCCCACTCGCAGGCCTCAATTACAAACCACATCCATGTGGTTTGCCCTACGGGCCGCACTGCGTACGTTCAAATTTGATCCTGTCAAATTTAGTCGCCATCCATGGCGAATTGCCGCTACCAAAGCTGGAAGCTGAGGCAGGTTATAAAAGGTTATAAAGGAGAGGGGATTTAAAACCGCTGTTAAATTTCATGCTAACGCATGAAAAAATATGGTTAGATGTTCTGCGATTATGCTGATTTAATCAAGAAACGTAAATCGATCAAGACTGACCCCATCGATCCGTCTAAGTTAAAGACCGCGAAAATTCTTTAGCCGTACTTGCCAATCACGCAGGAGCTTTTTGTATATGTTGACTTTCTCTAACCCGGTTGGTTCTGGAACCCTCTGGTTTCACAACCTGACCACTGCCGATGGTACACCGGTCGCCTATGACCCCCAGGCCAGGGCTTTCCTGCCCATGCCGCCATTCTGTGCAAACCGCGAGATCATTGGTTGCAACTGGATTGCGCCCGAAGCAGGTGCCTTTTGCCGATCCTGTGCCATGACTGCGTTGGCTCCGGATCCGGAAATTGCTCACGCTATCCCCAATTGGGCAGAAACTGAGGCGGCAAAGCGCTGGGTTCTGGATAATCTTGGCCGATGGCACTGGTTCAGGCCGGAAGACCCAGGAACGCGCCCCGTTTTTCACATGCTAGCCGATGGGCTTACGCCGGCTGCCATGGGTCATGGCGACGGTGTAGTAACAATCAGCGTATCCGAGGCCGACCCGGTGGTGCGCGTTACCCGCAGAGAGGCTCTGGACGAGCCCTACCGAACTATGATCGGTCACATGCGCCATGAGATTGCGCATATGCTTTGGTGGCGGCTGAGCTTGCGTGAAGACTTTCTGATTGCGTTTCGGGAAATATTTGGAGATGAGCGATCCGACTACACTGCTGCGCTCCAGAAGCACTACAATCAGGGGCCTCCCAAAGACTGGGAACTGTTCTACCTGACCAGCTATGCCTCGTCGCATCCTCACGAGGACTGGGCTGAAACGGCAGCGCATCTGTTGCATCTGACAGATATTACCGACAGTTTTGTGGCCACAGGCCTGACTTCTCCTGAGCTACCCGGGCACAGCTGGGACCCGTACTCGGAGCCTGATTCTGCTTTGCTGATCCACGTAGCAGCCACACTCGCGACGCGCGTCAACCATATCAACCGGTCTATGGGCTTGTCAGACGTCTACCTCTATGGCCTCTCACAAACGGCCCATCGCAAACTTGCTTTCGTACACGACTGGTTACGCCGTGGAGCTCTGGGGTTCTGACTGGCTACTTTCTCACCACTAATGGTGCGATCACGCCAGAATTTTCTTTTACTTTTATGTCATTGTTGATCTACGGTGACTGACTGACAGCCAGTTTACATTTGTGATACTGTTGATCGGCTTAGTCCTGTAATTTGGCTGCATTTAAAACAGCCCAATTACCAGCTTACTCAATCGCCTCTGAACAACCCCTGCCTGCGACTAAGTTCACTTTGTGTATTTTAGTCTGGTTAGGGTTTGTCATGAGGAGGTTAATTAAGGAGAACATTGAATGTCGATTACGAGTGAAACTGAATTGTCTCAAGAAGTACTGTCGTGGCGCGATCCTACCTTGGACTCGGTCAAAGGAACTGAGACTCCCAAGGATCCGAACAAAGGTTACATTGCCCTGCTCGGCTGGAGCGTCAATGCAATCAAGGCAGCGCAGAAGTTTGACCGCCGCTACGTAGTGGTTGCTCCGGAATGGGCTGCGGATTTCTGTACCGCAAACAAGATACCTTTCATTCCATGGGATTTTATCCGTCTGAATGATCGGTCTCTGGAGATTGCAGAAAAGCTAAAAGAGAAAGGTGTCGATGTCGCCATACCGCTATTTGAGGAAACCGTCGAATGGTCTGGCGCCATCAACTCTGTCCTCCTTAACAACCCCCGTATGTTCGGGCAGTCTATTTTGTTTCGTGACAAGGCTCTGATGAAACGCCGTGCTCAGCTTGGCGGTATTCGCGTCGGGATTTTCGAGGAAGCGCATGAGAAGGAAGACATCGTCCGCTTCATGAAACGCGTCAACCAGACGCTGCTCAAACTTGATGGTGACCCGGACGACCCGATTCACGTCAAAGCCTTCGACAAGGCCGGTTGCCTTGGCCACCGAATGATCCGCACGTTAGAGGAAATTGACAACATTCCTGACGAGGAATATCCCCTGCTGATGGAAAGTCACCTGGATGGCTGGGAGTTTGCGGTTGAGGCCTGGATTCACGATGGCGAGATCAAGTTTCTCAACATCTCCGAATACGTGACGTTGGGCTACTCGGTATTCGTACCCGCAACCGAGCAACTCGAGAGCTGGCGTAACGCGATCACCAAGCAGATCGAGTTGCTGATCAAAACCTTCGACATTAGGTTTGGCCAGATTCATCCCGAGTACTTCGTTACGGCGGACGGCGAAATGTACTTTGGAGAGGTTGCCTATCGTCCGCCCGGGTTCAAGGCTTTCGAGCTGATGGAGCGGGCTTATGGATTCAATGCCTTCCAGGCTTCAATGTTGGTATTCGATCCTAAAAGCACCAAGGAGGAAATCGATAACTTCTTCCCCCGCGAAGTAGTGGACGCCAGGGGCTACGCAGGCTGTTTCGGCGTATACCCAAGACGTCGTGTGGTCAGCAAGCTGGAAATGCCCAAAGAAACTATTGAGCATCCCTATTTCGAATCACACGAATTGGTCGCGCCAGCAGAAGAGACAGTTCCTGACCGATCAGCCTTCGGGACTCATTGGGGCCTGGTCTTCTTCTTTGGTGACGACCCCATTAAGATGCGGGATCTGCTGAAAGCTCAGGAAGACCTGGATTTCTACGTCTAGAAATCCGTCATAGCAGTAGGTTCCATGGGGCGCGTGTATCAGAATCAGAAATACTCAAACTCTGCATACTGATAGGCACTCCCTGTGTTTTTGCCAGCAAGCCCCCGTTGGAGTACCGGGTCGACCCCTTGAATACCGCTTGAATACCGGGTCGGACCTATGCAACACATTGATTATATTAATAACTCAGTCCAGAAATACATGATTTCAGCGCTTAAACACGCCTTTTCTGGCATGAAATCGGCAGTATAAGGCTGTGTGTTGGCTCTCTAAGAAGCAAACCCGGGGCCAGATCAGAATACATTGCTAATATTAGAGAATACGTGATCTGTCCCGAATGGCGCTTACTTAAGGCCCCAAAGCCGAATAGAGCGTCATTCCGGCATGTTTCTGGCCGGAATCCAGAATTTAAAACCGTGGATTCCCAACAAAAGCATTCGGGAATGACGACCTGATATCGTGGTTCATCCTTTAAGTAAGCGCCATTCTGATCTGTCCCGGTTTTCGTTTTTATTTCACAGAAACATAAATCATTAATAAGACAAAATAATTACTTGACTAGAATGAACATTCGTTCTAGTATCAACGCATGAACACTACTACAGAAACCAAACGAGCCCGTACTACTCCTGCCACCGCACAGGTGCTTGGAGCGGCGCTGAATCTCTTTACAGAACAGGGGTATTTCAATACCTCGATTCCGGACATCGTCAAGGCGTCTTCGGTTAGTACCGGTTCCATTTATCACTATTTCCGCGACAAAGAAGGTATTGCTCGCAGCCTATACAACAGCCTGGTCGAGCGCATGGAACAACATTTCAGCGAAATCGAATCAACCCATGCCACGGCGCATGATCGCTGCCGGGCGGTGATTGATCTGCTCTTTCAGCTCACTGAGCAGGAACCGGCAGTCATGCGGTTCATGCTGTTTTCTCGCCATCGTGAGTTCATTCTGGATCAAAAACCGGTCTGTTCATCTCGTCCCTTCGTGCAAATGCGCGAGATGGTGGCGGTCGGCATGAAGCAGGGTGAAATCCGAGAGATAACCCCGATTGTTGCCGCCTCATCTGTGTTTGGCGGGTCGCTACGTTTAATTCAATTACGTCTGGATGGGATTCTGGACGCGCCATTGCCGGAGTATCTTGATGAAATCTGGCAATGTTCCTGGAGGTCGGTGGCGCTCTGAACAAATTAGTTCAGACTGCATCGGCTTTTTTTTGATCTACAAATTAGAACGAATATTCGTTCTAGGAGATAACAATGAAATCACTCGCAATTGTGGTACGCCAAGACGGATACGATAACCTGCTTACACCCCTGGCTTTTGGCTATCTGCAGGGGGCGGAGGGCACTCAGGTCGATATGCTGTTTGTCAACTGGGCTGTCAAGGCACTAACCGAGGAAGGCGCGAAAGGCCAGGTGATCCAGGGGGAACACGCTGATCAGGATGCCTGGGTTCGCACGCAAGTCGAGAAAGCGGGATTGCCTGCCGATATTTATGACCTGATTCAGGCTCTCAAATCCACTGGCAATGTGAATTTTTATGCCTGCAGTCTGGCCGCCAATATCTTCGGCGTTAACGAGAACAACCTGATCCCGGAAGCCAGCGGTATTGTCGGCGCATCCTGGTTTTTGAATGAAAAAGCGGCTAAAGCCGACCATTGTCAATATTTTTAAGGGGTACAAAAATGAGCGATATTAAAGCTAACAGCAAGCTGGATACCAGTGGAAAATGTTGCCCCATGCCGATTGTGGAAACAAATAAGGCGATGAAAAAGATCAGTAGTGGCGAAGTTCTGGAGATTATTGCTACCGACCCCGGAACGCTCACTGATATCCCCTCATGGTGCGAACGGACGGGACACACGCTGATGGAATCTGGGAATTGTGAGGGCGGCTTTCAGTTCTATGTCAAAAAAGGTTAAAGTTAATGAGCTGTGCGGAGGTTGTGTGTATTACCCACCCAATCTACCCGCAACAGCCTATAGCGAAGCTGACTATCATGAACTGCAACAGAAGAGCTGCTCGTACGATTATCAGCCAGGCGATAAAAACTGCCAGCAAACGCATAAAACCAGTTGCTCGATTGTTGATCTGTAAAACATACAAAACCAATAAACCTCACGGAGTGCGTCATGAGCAAATTGTTTCAATACACATTTCTGATTCTGACACTGGCCCTGGCAACTAGCCATAGCCATGCCAACAGCCAGATAAACGACCGTGCTGCACTGGCTGATTTAAAAGTCGGTCAAGCGGTGTTTCTGATTGATATTGCCGATGCAAAAAAAATGAATTTCTATCTGAAAGTCATTCAGGGCACCTTCAAGGGCATGCAGGCCCAGGGTGTGACACCTGATTTTGTGATGGTGTATATTGGCCCCAGCGTGCAATATCTCAGCACCTCACCGACTGCTGAAATTGAAGACAAGCACAGCGCCCTGCTGATGGAAATTGAAACCAATGTAGAAAAGCTGGCGGCACTGGGTATTAAACAGGAAATCTGTGCCGTGGCAACCCGTGTGTTCGGCATTGATAACAAAACCCTGCTGCCCGACCTTAACCTGGTAGGTGATGGTTTTATTTCACTGATCGGTTACCAGGCACAGGGCTATCATCTGGTGCCCGTCTACTAAAGCCAATAAGCCGGTTTCGGGTGGATCCGCTTCGCTTGATCTACCCTACGTGGGGTGAGCGGGTTTGGTGACGCTTGTTTGGATAAGAGTGGATAAGGTTTCAGAATCCTTATTCGTTTATTTCCTCCGTCCCTTTTTCTCTCCCAGAATTTTCGCCTTAATCCGACAAACTTCTGGCTCTTAATCATCATCCGTAAATGCATCCCGATGGAATTCCGCGGCCTTCATCACTTCATGTAATCCGCTCTCAACCAGTTCCGGAACATCGCCGCCAGCCAATACTTCCAGCACGGTATGAACCCCCTTAGACAGGGAGGTGAGGTTATAGCCGCCTTCCAGCACCAGGGCCAGCTTGCCATCACAATGTCT
>JAQICG010000381.1 GCA_027858635.1 Gammaproteobacteria bacterium
AAATAATTCTGTGTAACCACCCCTTAAATATGAGGAGCTAACTGCTCCTCGAATTCAATCATAAATCGATTCATTGCCAATCTCCAGTTTCTGATCGGCATTGTCCATTTTTTTGAGGCCGCTTGTGTGGCCAGATAAACATCTTTGAGGGAATAGGGGACAGACCACGATTAATCTGATAACCTGCATTGAAATCGTAGAAAGGGAGCAGAGTAGCCATGCCGCGTCGATCAAGAATTTCCATTCCTAGAATACCCTGGCACATTATTCAACGCGGCAACAACCATTCTGCGTGTTTTTACACAGACGACGACTATCAGGTCTATCTACGGCATTTAAAAGAGCAGGCTGAGAAGCACGCCTGTAAAATTCATGCTTATGTGTTGATGACCAACCATGTTCATTTATTGCTCACCCCTGAAAAAGATGACAGTGCAGCCCAATTAATGAAGAACCTTGGTCAGTGCTATGTACAGTACATCAATCGCACATACCGCCGTAGTGGCACGCTCTGGGAAGGCCGGTTCAGATCATGCCTGATGCAAACAGAGAGCTATGTGTTGGCGTGTTACCGTTACATTGAACTGAATCCGGTACGGGCAGCGATGGTAAACCATCCCCGCGAATACCCTTGGTCAAGTTATCGATTCAATGCCGAGGGGAGGAACGATGAATTGATCACAGCGCATGAAGAATACATGCGACTAGATAAAGAGAACCCAGCAGTACCGGGTCGGACCTATGCAACCCATTGATTATATTCATAACTCAGTCCAAAATACATGTTTTCAGCGCTTAAGCACGCCTTTTCGGGCTTGAAATTAGCAGTGTAAGGAGGTGTTGGCTCTCTGAGCGCATAGGCATCTTTAATCAATGTTCGTAAGAGGCTCGAGGCACGAACCGCATTGATCGCATAATTCATAGGCCTTCCTTATTGGTTTATAGCTTGTTCGACAGATGTGGTTCGCAAGCTCACCACATCCTACACAGCCATTAATCTTTTATGTTTTCTCCGCACTTCTCTGCGTTCTCCGCGCCCTCTGCGGTGAAAGTTTTATGTCTTACCCGCATATAACTTTTCCATCTCCCATGCCGACTATTCGCGGCCTCTCAGCCCTAATAATAATCGTCTTGAAGGCCAGCTCGACAATGTCCTGACGGCAGCGGCGATTGTGCATCTGTTCAGTCTGGGGTTTCAGGGCACGGCGTTTTTTACCGCACAGGAGGAGGCCGGGAAAAGCTGGCGCTATCTGCTGGAATGGTTCCGCCGTTTCGGCCACTCCACCAATCGACTGTTTGTGGTCGATACTAGCCCGTTTGCCAATGTCGAGGCGGCCAATGAGCAGTTGCTGGTGCTTCGGGAAAAGGATGCTAACGCTGCTTTTAATTCGCAGGCGACCCAGCTGGTGGAAGACCTGTGCCGCAAGAATGATTTGAGTTTTGTTTACAAGGACAGGTATGTTGAGGCCGAGAATAAAAAGCTGGTGAGCGCAGGGGAGAATCCGCGCTCACTGGGCAGTACTGAAATGGGCCGCATCATTGCGGCTTCCAACGGGCTGGTGGATGGCACTACGATTCAGATCCCCACCAGCGGTTATCACACCATGGAGGAGTCTGCTTCGTGGGAATCGGTGGATGCCTTTATAAAATTACTGACCGATTTGTCGGATGGGGTTTAGCGTGACCTGGGTCATATACGATGACTTTAGGCTCTAACATAAAATATGTACGATCATACTTAAGCCGTTGCTAATAACCGCAGGGCATTGCGCCATGTGTGAATAGTGGTGGTTAGAGCAGCATGGCTGTGGTTGATGATTAGCGTTGCTGTGATTACGCTGCGCTAATCAGCGCTTGCTCCATAGCCCTGCTATCAACACGCCCTGGTATGTAAAAAGTAGCTTTATGATTTACAGACTCTACGAATCTGGTCAAGCTGCTCTTCCTTGCGTTCCAGTTCGTGGATCATTTTTACCATTAGATCCGGACCGGCGGCATAAGCGCGAGCGAATCCCAGTTTGAAACCGAGCTTTGTTATTTCATTGGCGAGATATTCAAGTTCCTGATCGTTCAGGCGACCGCTTTTACCGGCCAGAAGTTTTTTTGCATCTTTTATCATATTGCTGGGCATTTTGTTCCCTCTTTAAGCGATGGTATGACGGTGCTTTCTGCTGCTCACCTTGTTACAGTTTTAACACTAGCATAGCTGGTGCTGAATAATCACCACCTATTTGCATATTATTTTCGGGGTAGTTGCTTTCAAGGATAATGCCGGCATTAATGATTTATGTTGACAGGGGGTAAGGCGAGCGTTTGTGCTAGTCGCCGCATAGCAGTGCAATCAATTCGGCGTTGAGTTTGTCCTGTGAAAATGGCCTGGTGATAAAGCTGTTCATGCCAGCTTAAAAACATTTCTGTTTTTCGTCCTGTAAAATATTGGCGGTTAAGGCGATGATGGGGATGGCCTGTTTGTTTTTATCCGGCAAGGCGCGGATGCGTCTGCTGGCTTCTATACCATCAAGCACGGGCATATGGATGTTCATTAAAATAACATCGAAAGCGGCATCGGCATTGACCAGCTCTTCCAGACTGAGCCAGGACAGCAAAAATAATTATAAATGATTGTGGTTTTATACCTGCCCTGAATCAAATCCCGCTTAGTGGCAGGTTATCTTTTTATATAGGATCTTGCCACGTATTTGTCGATTAACACCTTAAATTCATCGGCAACATTATCGCCTTTCAGGGTCACGGTTTTCTTACCGTCCTCATACACCGGCGCCACCGGGGTTTCGCCACTGCCGGGCAGGCTGATGCCGATGTTGGCGTGCTTGCTTTCGCCGGGGCCGTTGACCACGCAACCCATCACCGCCACGCTCATGTTTTCCACGCCCTGATAGCTTTTTTTCCATACCGGCATTTCACTGCGCAGGTAGTTCTGAATCTGGGAAGCGAGATGCTGGAAGAAATCGCTGGTGGTGCGACCGCAACCGGGGCAGGCGGTGACCAGGGGCACAAATGCGCGCAAGCCCATGGTCTGCAGGATCTCCTGGGCGACCACCACCTCCTTGCTGCGCTCGGCCCCCGGCTCCGGGGTCAGGGAGACGCTGATGGTGTCGCCGATGCCGTCGTGTAGCAGCATACTGAGCGCCGCCGTGGAGGCGACGATACCTTTGGAGCCGATACCGGCTTCGGTGAGGCCGAGGTGCAGGGCGTAATAACTGCGCCCTGCCAGCGAGCGGTAGACGCTGACCAGATCCTTCACCACGCTCAGTTTGCAGGAAAGAATGATTTTGATTTTGTGCAGGCCGATTTCTTCAGCCGCCCTGGCGCTGTCGAGGGCCGAGCGGATGACGGTTTCGAGCAACAGGCTGTGAGCATCAAGCGGCTCATCGAGCTGGGCATTTTCATCCATTAACCGGGCCAGCAATGCCTGATCCATACTGCCCCAGTTGACGCCGATACGCACCGCCTTGTCGTTCTTGATGGCGTGCTCGATCATGGTGGCAAACTGGCTGTCGCGGTTGGCACCGCGGCCGACGTTGCCGGGATTAATGCGGTATTTGGCCAGCGCTACGCCGCACTCAGGATTATCATTCAGTAATTTGTGGCCGTTGAAATGAAAATCGCCGATCAGCGGTGTGCTGATGTTCTTTTTATCCAGCGCTTCGCGGATTCTGGCCACCGCCGCGGCCGCCTTGTTGTCATTGACGGTAATGCGCACCAGCTCGGAACCGGCGTTTGCCAGTTCGATAATCTGAGCGGTGGTGGCACTGACATCGGCGGTGTCGGTATTGGTCATGGACTGCACCACCACCGGCGCCTTGCCGCCAACGATAATGCCGTCAATGTCGACGGCAAGCGAGCTTCTTCGGGGTTGGTATGCGTCTGGAAATAGCATGATGATTCGCCGTGCTTTCTGAAAAGATCACATTCTACCTTGTGGCGCCGTAGCCTGCACAGGCTGAGGCGGCTACAATGCGGCCTTTATGGGAAGTTGTGGCAAGCACTCTATATATATGAAATCTGTCTCCTTAAAACTGGGCTTAATCATCAACCCGATGGCCGGACTCGGCGGTACCGTCGGGCTCAAGGGCAGCGATGGCCGGGAGATTGTCGAGCAGGCGCTGGCGCAGGGCGCGCAGCCCAAAGCAGGCGAGCGTGCCGCGCTGGCGCTGGAGAAGCTGAGGGGGGTGAACATACAGCCGGTATTAACGGTCGCCGGTGACATGGGCGCGGCGGCGCTCGAGCAGGCGGGTATCGCCTATGAAACAGTCATGCCGGCACCGTTGGTAAGCAGCGCCGGCGATACTTACGAGGCGGTGCTCAGGCTCTGTGAAAATAACATCGACCTGCTGCTGTTTGCCGGTGGCGACGGCACCGCCCGGGATGTGCTGGACGCCCTGCAGGCCTGCGGCAGGGCGGAAACTCTGCCGGTGGTGGGCATTCCGGCGGGCTGTAAAATTCATTCTGCGGTATACGCAGTGACGCCCTCGCGAGCCGGTGAGCTGGTGGCATTGCTCGAACAGGGCGAGCCGCTGACACTAAAGCAGGCTGAGGTCATGGATCTGAATGAGGCGGCCTACAGGGCGGGCCAGCTGTCCGCCCGCTGTTACGGTTATCTATCGGTACCGGCCGATGAGGCACGCATGCAGGCGATGAAGCAGGGCGGGGTCAACAGCGAAGCGCTGGCGCTACAGGATATCGCCACAGACGTGGTGGAAAACATGGAAGACGAGGTGCTATATTTTATCGGAGCCGGAACCACCACCGCTGCAGTGATGGCTGAGCTGGGTTTGCTCAACAGCTTGCTGGGTGTCGA
Organism: Gammaproteobacteria bacterium; assembly: GCA_027858635.1. Taxonomy (GTDB): domain Bacteria; phylum Pseudomonadota; class Gammaproteobacteria; order SZUA-229; family SZUA-229; genus LH-M37. The sequence goes on from JAQICG010000381.1 coordinate 4,823, forward strand.
CGCGGTGCTGAACCGGCAGTTGCTGGCCAGTGACATGGATGAGCGCGCCATGCTGGCGCTGCTTGATGAAACTTCCGGCGAAGCCAGCGGAGCAAAAATAATTGTCACCGCCATCGGCGGGCAGGGGCACATATTTGGTCGTGGTAACCAGCAGTTTACGCCTACGGTCATTGCAAAAGTGGGTGTCGGGAATATCATAGTCATTGCTACCCATGAAATGTTACGCGCTTTGCAGGGGCGGCCATTACTGCTCGATACCGGCAGCGTGGAGCTGGATAAAAAACTGGCGGGGGTAAAGCCGGTAGTAACCGGCTTCGAGCAGCGCACTTTGTATAAATTTAATTAAGTATGAGGTGTTTGGT
>JAQICG010000182.1 GCA_027858635.1 Gammaproteobacteria bacterium
ATCGATCACTCAGGGCGCCTGCCGATGCTGGTCAACGGCGGTTTCACCGGACCTATTTACACCCATAACGCCAGCCATGATCTGTGTCGTATTATGCTGAAGGACTCTGCTTTCCTGAATCAGAAGGAGACTGAATGGGAAAACCGGAAACGGCAGCGCAAGGGCCTGAAAGAGCTGGAGCCGCTTTACACTGAAGATGATGTCAAGCGCACAATGAGGCAATTCCGCAAGCTGGATTACCAGAAACAGCGGCGCATTCTGCCCAATGTAACGATCTGCCTGAACGATGCCGGGCATATTCTAGGCTCGTCTATTGTTGAGCTCTGGCTGAATGAAGACGGCCTCGAACGCAAGCTGGTCTTCACCGGTGATCTGGGGCGTGCGGGCATGCCAATACTGAATGATCCGGCTTTGATCAAACAGGCCGATCTGGTAATCATGGAGAGCACCTACGGCGATCGTTGCCACCGCAGCATGGAAGGAACACTGGAAGAAATTACCGAGGTCATCAGCTCGGCTACCAGTGGCAAAGGCAATATCCTGATCCCAGCTTTTGCAGTGGGACGCACGCAGGAGATTCTGTATATGTACGCCCGGCATTATGATGAATGGGGCCTTGATCGCTGGCAGGTTTTCCTCGATAGCCCACTGGCCATTGAGGCAACTACCGTGTTTTCCAGGCACAGTTATCTGTTTGATAAGGAAATGACTGAATTGTGGAAAAAAAATGGACAGAAAGCAATTCTGCCGAACCTGCATAATTCACGCACCACCAATCAATCCATGGCATTGAACCGAATCAAAGCCGGTGCCATTATTATTGCCGGCAGCGGCATGTGTACCGGTGGTCGCATCAAACAACACTTCAAGCACAACATCTGGCGCAAAGAATGCCATGTCATCATCACCGGCTTTCAGGCCCGGGGAACGCTCGGACGCATACTCGTGGATGGCGCAAAACATATTCGCCTTTGGGGGGAAACCGTTAACGTCAATGCCAAAATCCACACCATCGGCGGGCTGTCCGCGCATGCTGATAGAGACGACCTGAAAAACTGGTATGCAAACTTCGATAATCGTCCGCCAGTGGTACTGGTACACGGCGAAACCGAAGCGCAGGAAACTCTATCGAAAACGCTCAAGACCGAACTCGACGCAAAAGTAACCGTGGCCCGCCAGGGACAGGTTATAGATTTAATGAGGCTTTGATGTGGTGGGTAGTGGTGAAAAGCGTGAAAATCTTTTTTACCGCAGAGGACGCGGAGAGCGCAGAGGAAGTGCGGAGAAAACATAAAAAATAATGATTTTGTAGGATGCTGGTGAGGCACGAACCGCATCGTTCGCGGAAGAGGCTCAAGGTGACCGGTGCACAGTCAAAAGCTTTTTCACCGCAGAGTGCGCAGAGAACGCAGAGGAAAACAAAAGCTTTAATCCGCGAAAAACGCCAGGGACGCGAAAAGGTCAAAAGAATAATTAATTAAAGTTCTTTTCGCGTTCTTGGCGTTTTTCGCGGACTGGATTTTTGAACTGGTTAAATGAAACAAAAGCATTAAGTCCGCCGATGAACGCGGATCATGCTTTAATATTAGCTGTTAACTGCCAACTGCCAACTATCTTTATAAGTATCTTTTATAAGCCAAGTTTATCCTTAACCTTGTCTTTAAGTTTATCGGTAGCCTCTTCTTTCTTTTGCTCTTTTTCTTCATCAATGATTTGCTGCAATGATACCTGACGACTCTGCAACGCCTTCTCTCTTTCGTCGATTCTGGCTTTAACCGATTCCAGACTGGCTTTTTTAGCTTCGAGTTTGCTCATGGGCTGTTCCAGCTTTGCATCGAGGCGCGCCCTTAAATCATTTTCAAATTCCAGTTTTTTCTGATTGAGACTGACCTTGAGTTGTTGCCCCAGCTGACTGTCGAGATTGGAGTCGATATTAACGCTGAGGTCACTCATGGATCCGCTAAATTTGCCGTTAAGATCAAAGCTGTTCACGCCTTTAAAGGATGAGGCCAGCATTGAGGAGGAGTCGGCCGAATTAAACATGACCTGGTCAAACTCTGTTTTAACTGTGCCGCTTAGTGAGCCCTGCTGGAGTTTGGCGTCAAGTTTGAGATCCATCAAGGCCTGCTCCATAGTCAGCGGTAAACGGCTGCTTCGCGACAGCACAAAATCATCAATTCGGGATTTTACCACCGCATATTTGAATCGCGAGAAGCCACTGTCTTTATTAATATAGTTAAATTCGGCGCTGATTTCTTCGCTGTCTTTATTGGTCAGCTCAACGCCGCTCAGTTTTAACCGCATTGGCTCTTTGTTGATGCTCTGGTCGGAGGAGATAGCGGTTGCCGCGCCTTCAAATCGGCCACGTGGCAAGTTGGCGGTAATGTTGGCAACACCGACATAAAAATCCGGGCGGGGCAGATATTCCCTGAAAGCAACATCGAGGCCTTCGCTGCGCTCGATTTTGGGCGACTTAGCCTCCCCTTTTTCAGGAAGGTACGGCTCGATACGTCGGTACCACTGCTTGGCCAGTGTGACGTAACCTGAAATCTGATCGCCGAAGAGCATCTGACTGATATTCTCGGCATTCAAGTTACCCAGATTATACTTATCTTTAATTCTGGCGATGTCGGCAGCGGGCGCTGCTTTGGCGGCTTTGAATTCAGCGTTAATACGATCCAGGTCGGTACTGACCTGTTGTTTTGCCTGTTTGACAAGCTGCGCTTCGGCTTTCAAATCATTTTTGAGCTGCTTGGCATCTTTGATCGCCGCCAGCTTTTGCGTGGCATCGCCTTTAGTGGCAAGTTGAATCTCTTTATAGCGACTTTCGTATTGCTGCCATTTTTCTTTATCGGGCAATGCCCCCTTCATCTCCTGCCATTGTGAATCTGTTCTTGCCAGATCTTCCTCAAGCTCGTTGATAAGCTTGTCTGATAACAGCGGTTCAGCCGCGAGTATCTCTTTCACATT
>JAQICG010000209.1 GCA_027858635.1 Gammaproteobacteria bacterium
GAACGCAGTCTGCATGCCGATCTATCACTGGCGCTGTGTTTGCAGAGCCAGCAGATTCTGCGCGAAGATTTAAAAGTTTTGGTGATGTCTTTGGCGATATTTTTGGGGGCGGTCGAGGCGGTGGTCGTAGTCGCGCCTTCCGGGGTTCCGACCTTAGATATAACCTGGATATTTCATTAGAAGACGCGGTATTTGGGACGGAAGTCAACCTTCGCGTCCCCTCATTGCAGAGCTGTACTACGTGCGAGGGTTCGGGTGCTAAAGATGATACTTCAGTCCAGACCTGTACCACCTGTGGCGGTGTCGGCCAGGTACGTATGCAACAGGGCTTTTTCTCGGTCCAGCAGACCTGTCCCAACTGCCATGGTCAGGGAAAAACCATCACTGATCCGTGTCCCGATTGCCGTGGTCAGGGGCGTGTGCAAATACACAAAACACTCTCCGCCAAAATTCCTGCAGGGGTGGATAACGGTGATCGCATCCGTCTCTCGGGCGAAGGCGAAGCCGGTGAAAATGGTGGCCCGGCGGGTGATCTGTATGTGCAGATTCAAGTTAAGCCACACGCAATTTTCACCCGTGAAGATAGTGATCTGTTGTGCGAAATGCCGATCAGTATTGCTACGGCCGCCCTGGGCGGCGAGCTGGAAGTGCCTACGCTGAAAGGGCGTCTTAAGTTGAAAATTCCCGCTGAAACCCAGTCCGGCAGCTCTTTCCGTATGCGTGGCAAGGGCATTAAGCCGGTACGCGGTGGCCCGGTCGGCGATCTTTTGTGTCGGGTATTTGTGGAAACACCGGTTAAACTCAGCAATAAACAGAAAGAATTATTACGTGAGTTCGAGCAATCGCTTGAGGCTGATAGCAAGTCGCATAGCCCGAAAAGCGATTCCTGGATGGACCGTGTCAAACGCTTCATTGATGACGTAAAATCCTAAATTAACACGTAATTTTCCTCGCAGGGAGGGGATATGATTAATATTGCCGTAATGGGTGCGGCTGGCCGCATGGGACGTACCTTAATCAAGGCCTGCAACCAGGCCGAAGGTTGCCGCTTAACGGCGGCCATCGAACACATCGGCAACCCGCTGGTTGGCACTGATGTCGGTGATCTGGCCGGTATTGGTGCCATTGATGTAAAACTGGCTGATCAACTGGCGACGGTCGCAGAACAGTTCGATGTGCTCATCGACTTTTCCAGTCCGGAAACGACGCTGGACAATCTGGCCTTCTGTATTGCTCACGGCAAAAATATCGTGATTGGTACTACCGGCTTTAGCGATGAGCAGAAGCAGCATATCAGCGATGCGGCCAAACGCATTAATGTCGTTTTAGCGCCCAATATGAGCGTCGGCGTAAATCTCTGCTTCAAGCTGCTCGATATGGCCGCCCGCGTACTGGGTGACGATGTTGATATTGAGGTCATCGAAGCGCATCATCGCCATAAGGTGGACGCACCCTCCGGCACCGCGTTACGTATGGGCGAAATCGTTGCCGATGCCCTGGGGCGAAATCTGGATGAGTGCGCCATCTACGGTCGCGAAGGCATCAGTGGCGATCGCGACCGCAAGACCATTGGTTTTGAAAGCATTCGCGCCGGTGATATCGTCGGCGACCATACCGTGATGTTCGCCGCTGAAGGCGAACGGGTTGAAATCACCCATAAAGCCTCTAGCCGCATGACTTTCGCCAACGGCGCGGTGCGCGCGGCAATCTGGCTGAAAGATCAGAAAGCGGGTCTTTATGACATGCAAGATGTTCTGGGCTTGAGATAGAATACACACAATAATAGATAGAATACACACAATAATAATGAGACCCCTGCACGGCGTGCAGGTGACACCTTAAACGGGCTAAAAAGTCTCTGATACAACCATTTCAATACAGGAAACCTAGATGAATATTGCCGTTGTTTTCCCGGGGCAGGGCTCCCAGTCTGTGGGCATGCTGTCAGAATATACTCAAGACTGGCCACAAATTATTGATACCTTTAAGGAAGCATCCGAAATTCTGGGTTACGACCTGTGGGAGATTGTTAGCAACGGCCCGGCCGAAAAACTCAATCAGACCGAAATCACCCAGCCTGCCATGCTGGCCGCAGACATCGCCGTAATGCGAGTCATGGCCGAGCAGTGCATGCTCACGCCTTTTGTCTACGCGGGCCACAGTCTGGGGGAATATGCCGCGCTGGTCGCGGCTGATTCCATGACCTTTTCCGATGCTATTCAACTGGTGGCCGAGCGTGGCCGTCTCATGCAAAACGCCGTACCCGAAGGCGAGGGGGCGATGGCGGCTATCTTGAATTTAAACGACCGTCAGGTCATTGAGATTTGCACAAAAGCCTCAACTGAAACCGGCCAGGTGGTGGAAGCGGTTAATTTTAATTCGCCCGGTCAGGTAGTCATTGCCGGCAATACCGCCGCGGTTGACCAGGCCATTGAGCTGGCTAAGGAAGAGGGCGCCAAACGTGCACTAAAACTGCCCGTCAGTGTGCCTTCGCACAGTTCACTGATGAAACCGGCGGCGGATCAGCTGGCCGAGGTATTGAAAACCATCACCATCAAGACCCCGAAAGTCCAGGTCATTCATAATGTTGACGCCAAAAGCCATGACGATCCGGATGCGATCCGTGATGCACTGGCAAGACAGCTGTATAGCCCGGTGCTCTGGGCTAAAAGCGCTAAAATCATCGGTTCAGCAGCGGATGATGCCATTGTCGAATGCGGGCCGGGTAAAGTCCTGAGCGGTCTGTCTCGACGCATAACCAAAGAAGTTCCCGCATTTTCCCTGGATACACCTGCTAACATGCAAAAATTTCTGGATTCCATGGACGCCAGCGAGCTTTAATTCTATTAGAATAAGAACGACGAACTTAAAAGAGAGTTTCTATGAGCAATGTATTAGACGGCGAAATTGCACTGGTGACCGGTGCCAGTCGGGGGATTGGTAAAGCTATTGCCGAGCGGTTGAAAGCCGACGGCGCAACTGTCATCGGCACAGCGACCAGCGAAAGCGGTGCCGAAAAGATCAGTGAATATCTGGGCGAAAAAGGTAAAGGAATGTGTCTCAATGTCACCGATGCCGAATCGGTGGCCGCTGTTATCAAGCAGATTACCAGTGATTTCGGAGACGTCAGTATTCTGGTAAACAATGCCGGTATTACCCGCGATAACCTGCTGATGATGATGAAAGATGATCAGTGGGATGATATTATTGATACTAATTTAACCTCGATATTTCGCCTCTGCAAAGCCGTGATCCGCAAAATGATGAAGGCCAGAAAAGGGCGTATCATCAATATCGCCTCCGTGGTCGGTTCCACCGGCAATCCGGGGCAGACTAACTATTCAGCCGCCAAAGCAGGCATGCTCGGTTTCACCAAATCGCTGGCCAGAGAGATTGGCTCACGCAATGTCACGGTGAATGCAGTCGCTCCCGGATTTATCGATACTGACATGACCCGTGAACTGGCGGAAGAGCAGAAACAGGCGCTAATCGGGCAGATTCCACTGGGTCGTCTGGGCGAACCGGCGGACATTGCCAATGCAGTGGCCTTTTTAGCCAGTCCCGATTCCAGCTATATCACGGGTGAAACGCTGCACGTAAATGGCGGCATGTACATGCCTTAAGGCATTCTTATCGCCAAACTGGCTTAATTTACGGTTATATTTCAAGTGAACAATAACCTCTAAGCTTTTGATTTAAAAATGTATGCAAATGTATTGTCGAAGAAGGGCAATTATAACTGGATTGCTGTGCGTGAATTCACTAGAATACCGCGCAGTTCTGATTGATCATATTTAAAGAGGAAAATTACATGAGCTCAGCTGAAGAACGCGTACGCAAGATTGTTATCGAACAACTAGGTGTTACAGAAGAACAAGCCACAAATGCAGCATCATTTGTTGACGATCTTGGTGCCGATTCACTGGATACCGTTGAACTGGTAATGGCTCTTGAAGAAGAATTCGAGTGCGAAATTAGTGATGAAGATGCAGAAAAGATCACCACTATTCAACAGGCGATCGACTACATAAAAGCACATACAGATTAATTTCTGTCGTTTTTTCTAGTTCAAGACAGCCACA
>JAQICG010000131.1 GCA_027858635.1 Gammaproteobacteria bacterium
GCAGTAGCATGAAACGGTGCATTGAAATTTATCAATTTTTACTTTTCAGGCATTGTGAGCTGAAATATAAACAGAAAATTGTATGATTATGCATCTAAATAATAAGGGTACTAACAAGGCATATGGAAAGGATACCCTTCAATCAAGACCGTCAGCAGCAGGGATGCTGCTGTCGAGCGTACACGGATGTATTCTCAGCGCGTCTTGATTGAAGGGTATCCTTTCCATGTGACTCAATAGTATATCGGTGGACTTAAGCTTTTAAATGTTTTAGTCAAATAGTCGCAGCCGGATCTGTTTTTCAATTTCGATGATGACAAACAACAACACTCCGACGACGATAATCAGCAGGCTGTCTATAAAACTAACCGCTTCTGTGCTGAATACGGTCTGAAAAAACGGCCAGTAGGTAATCGCTAGCTGGCCGATTACAACAAAGCTTATTGCCAGCCATACCGCCCGGGTACCGCGTATCATCCTCCACGTTAATGAAATCTGCGAGATATTACGGATAAACAACAGGTGAAATATCTCCATGATCACCAATGTATTCATGGCAATAGTGCGTGACAGCTCCAACGAGTATCCCTGTGCAAGGGCATAAGCATGAATGCCGAAGACACCGACCAGAAACAGTGCAGTCACCAGTATGATGTGCCATACCAGTTCGCCGGTTAACAGCGGCTGGTTACGCGGGCGCGGAGGCCGCTTCATGGCATCTTCCTGAGTGGGTTCGAAAGCGAGGGCGATGCCCAGTGATACTGCGGTGATCATGTTGACCCAGAGAATCTGGATAGGGGTGATCGGCAACGCCATGCCCAGCATCAACGCCAGCATGATGGTCGAGGCCTCACCGCCGTTGGTGGGCAGTGTCCAGCTGATGACTTTCTTGATGTTGTCATACACCGTGCGGCCTTCGCGCACGGCGGCAGCGATGGAGGCGAAATTGTCATCGGCCAGCACCAGTTCCGAGGCCTCCTTGGCGGCTTCGCTGCCTTTCTGTCCCATGGCGATACCGGCATCGGCACGTTTCAACGCCGGTGCATCATTGACGCCATCGCCGGTCATGGCCACGACTAGCTCGTGAGATTGCAGCGCGGTCACCAGCCGCAGTTTATGCTCCGGACTGGCGCGCGCAAATACATCGGTCTCCATGACTGCCTCGCGCAGTTCGGCAACGTCCAGCTTATTAATGTCGGTGCCGGTCAGAACTTTGTCGGCGTGTTTCAGGCCGATCTGCTGACCGATAGCTCCGGCTGTAGCGGCGTGATCACCGGTGATCATCTTTACGCTAATGCCTGCATTGTGACACTCTTCTACAGCGTCGATGGTTTCTTTTCGGGGCGGATCGATAAGTCCGACCATGCCCAGCAGTAGTAGTGAATCTTCGATATCACTGTGTTCCAGCACGGTGTGCTCAGGTTTTATCGGTTTCATGGCCAGTGCCAGCACCCGCTGACCCTGTGCCGCAATTTTATCAGCCCGTTCGTGCCATTCGTCTTTGTTCAGTGGCGAGCTATCGTTCTTACCACTGCGCTGCTGATGGCACATGGATAAAATGGTTTCCGGCGCACCCTTGACGAAGATGAAGGCATGATCTTCGTGATCGTGATTGAGGGTTGCCATGTATTTATGCAGGGCATCAAAGGGAATCTCATCAGTGCGGGTCCACTGTTTGAGCTGTTCTTTGTAATTTATTCCCGCACGACCTGCGAATGCCAGTAGCGCCCCTTCCATGGGATCACCTTCAACGCTCCAGCCGGCCTGATTATTTTTCAGTTCGGCGTCGTTACAGAGCAGGGCGGCACGCGCCATCTCTATCAAAGTCGGATAATCGCCGACGACGATGCTTTCACCTTTCTGTTTAATTTCACCTGCCGGCTCATAGCCTTCGCCATGAACATTGAATATCCGCTCATCAACCGCGACTGTGGCGACACTCATTTCGTTACGCGTGAGTGTCCCAGTTTTATCGGCACAGATCACCGACACCGAACCCAGTGTTTCGATTGCAGGCATACGCCGGATAATGGCATTGCGACGGGCCATGGCCTGCACGCCCACAGCCAGGGTAATAGTCAGTACCGCCGGCAGGCCTTCGGGAATGGCTGCGACAATCAGACCGACTACCGCCATAAACAGCTCGGTAAAATCGTGATGCAGCAAGAAATAGCCGATGGATAGAATCAGTACGGCGACAGCGATAATAAACAGGGTCAGTTTTTTGGCGAAGGCGTCCATCTGTTCGACCAGGGGCGTGGTCAGGGTTTGTACTTCGGAGAGCATGCCGCTGATGCGACCGACTTCAGTGTCCTCACCAATCACCACCACTATGCCTTTGCCCTGACCGCTGGTGACCGTGGTGCCGCTGAAAGCCAGACAGCTGCGATCACCCAGTGGAGCATTGACATCAACAGGCTCAGTTTGTTTTTGAACAGCAATGGATTCGCCGGTGAGGATGGCTTCTTGTATCTGTAGGCCGCGCAACTTGAAGAGGCGCAGATCAGCAGGCACCTTGTCACCAGCCTCTAGCAGCACGATATCACCAGGTACCAGCGCTTCACCTTCAACAGTCTGGCGATGTCCGTCACGCAGTACCGAGGCTTTAGGTGCGAGCATGTTGCGAATTGCATCCATCGCCATTTCCGCTTTGCCTTCCTGAATAAATCCGATAATGGCGTTGATGATCACAACAGCGAGAATAACCGAAGTGTCGACCCAGTGTTCCAGCAAAGCGGTAATGACAGCGGCACCGATAAGCACATAGATGAGAATGTTGTCGAACTGATGCAAAAAACGTTTTAAGAAGCTGCTTTTTTCGGCCTGTGGCAGACGGTTAGGCCCATATATTTCTTGTTTGAGTCGGACCTCGTCTTCACCGAGACCATCGGCTCTGGTCTCAAGTTCTGAAAGTACCTGTTCTTTGGTTTTATCGTGCCAGTTGTTTTTGTCAGACATATTTTTTGTTTCGAAGTTGGAAACCTGATTTATTCTAGCAGCGGCTGATAATTTTAATTTGGTTTAGATAGTTTTTTTCAGTCATGTACAATAATGCGATTTTGCTTGCTGTCAATATCAACCAGCGAACTCGACTCTAAACATGCATCAGCGACAGTGTTCAATCCTGGAAGTTTATTTTTTGTCGCCAACTGTTGCAAAGTTTTATGACCGTCGCAGTTATAAAAAATACCCGTATCCGACTGGTGCTGACAGCCGAATGAATCGGTATCCACAGAACTGTCAAAGTTATCCAGCATCTGTAAAATAACCGGCTCCTGATGAAGAATCTGGGCGCTGGCTTTTTCGGGCGCATTGCTTTCTTTCCAGTCTAAAACCGGCATGTTGTCATAGTCGCGCATTGTTTTACTCCGAGATGTTATTAAAAAATTCTTACCGCTGAGGCGCGGAGAAGGTCGTCTTTTTTATAAATAAATGTTCGATGTAAGATGCATGTAAAAAATAGATGTGAATACGCATCTCATATTCAATATTTTTTCTGCACCACTAAGCTGGATGCCTTCGATCTGAAATTTGAAATTAGTCCGGTGGTTTGTCCGTGCCCATCGGTTGCCAGGGTGGTTTACGGGCCAGCCATCGAGCCAGGATAATGGCGGGAATGAATACCAGCGCAAGGAAAAGCACTGCCGGGACAGGCTTGCTGAGCGCTTCGCCCAGATCGAGTTTGTAAGCCAGCCATGCCAGCAGATTGAAGAAAACCGATGCGCTGACTACAAATGCAGAGATGAAAATGAGATAAGCGGCGAGTGGTTTCTGTTTCGGGTGGCGAATACGGGCGACGTATGGAATGGCGGCGGCGAGAATAAGCACACCGAACATAATGTTGAGGTTGTAAACCAGCAGAGGATGCAGGATATATTCAAACACGGGATATTTCTGATCTATAGGTGAATCGGCCAACACAGCTCATTGATAAATCTCCACTCTGTCAGGACATCATGCCATTGATGTAACAGTGGCATGATCCTGACTTTTTTGCTCAGGTCAAAACAACCTGAGCTCATTTTCTCAGTAGCAAATGCCGAAACCGTCATCTTCTGTCAATGGCGGCACTTTCAGGCCGGCGATACACATGCCTTGTCCAACCGGACCTTCTTTCGGAAAAAGCTGACGTAAATATTCGTCCACCCTGATCTTCATTCCAGTTTTTCAGATCGATTTCCCTATCTGCGCGTTTTGGGCTGGGCAGGTCCGGGTTCTCTACAATCTTTCTAGGAGCCTGACCGAGAATAGCGTCTGTAGCGAGGGGCGGCAATTTTGAGTCAGATTTTTCGATCATTTGAGGCGAGTAGTGGTGCAGGGATGCACCGTTTACGGACCTAACGGATGGAATAGTTGCGCTATTTAACGATAATGATCGGGAAGTATGGCCAAAATCGCAGTTCCGCAGTAAGACAGTCTATTCTCGGTCAGGCTCCTAGTGCCCTGCATGTCGCTGCACCTCTAATTAAAATAAAAAAGGGTCGACAGAAAACTTTATGTTGCGAAGTTTTTCACGACGAAATCCCAGTTTACAAGCTGCCAGAAGGCGTCGAGATATTTGGGGCGCGCGTTCCGGTAATCAATATAATAGGCGTGCTCCCAGACATCACAAGTGAGCAGGGGTTGCTGGTCTTCGGTCATCGGATTTCCCGCATTGCTGGTGTTGACAATCTCCAGCCGGCCATCAGAATTTTTTACCAACCAAGTCCAGCCTGAACCGAAATTTCCGATGGCTGAATCGGTAAATTTTTCCTTGAATTCGTCGAAATTATTGAATGTATCATCGATGGCCGCAGCCAGTTCACCTTCAGGTTTGCCACCACCATCAGGACTCATGCAGTTCCAGTAAAAGCTGTGATTCCATACCTGGGCGGCGTTGTTAAATATGCCGCCGGATGCGCCCTTAATTATCTCCTCTAGTGTGGATGATTCGAATTCTGTGTTCTTTATCAGTGTATTCAATTTGTTCACATAAGTCGCGTGATGCTTGCCGTAATGGTATTGCATCGTTTCCGCAGAGATGTGCGGCTCAAGTGCGTTTTCTTCGTACGGTAGTGGGGGGAGATTGTGTTCTGTCATAATGTTCAGCCTGTCCAATTGAGGGTTAATAATGCTTTGATTTCATCGGTTTAGATTAATGATAATCATGTTCATAACTATGCACACTTAAACCTGAATCCGTGGTTTAAACGTGGATGCATGGTGCAAGATATTGGTTTCACAGGGTTTTCAAAAAATCTTAGTTTCACCCTTAGGTTAAGCGGGTATTTTTTGATCCGCTGTGAAATCAAGAGCTTGTGCAAGGCGCTGCGGTTAAGCCACGGGTTCAGGTTAAATATAACATATCCACTGCTCTATTGTTGAGGAGTGATCTCATTGGTTTTTATTGCCTTTTTCCTCATCACCTTTTTTACTGCGATCTTTATTATCCGATTCTGAAAATTCAGATTGAGCTCTACTAAAAGATTTGCTGAGTGAGCCATATGCATTAATAAAGCCTTGCTTAACTTCTTCCCAGGCATTGTCCGAGCTGTATTTCATGCCGCCATACCATTCGGCCAGTTCATTGCGTTCTTGCCTTAAGTTTCGTAAGGTTTCTTCACGACGTTCACGTATATTTTTACTCATTGACTGCCATTCGGTTTCAGCGCGTGTTTGTAACTGCTCAATACGTCTATCCATCGCCGTCAGTGTCTGTTGCGCCTGTGAAAGTGCTTCATCACGTTGAGTGGCGGAATATTGCTTAAGGGTTTCAACCGCCTCCGACCACTCCTTCTTCATTTCCTGTGCTTCAACGTCGTCCTTAGTTGATTGTTTGCTTTTTGTCTGTTCGGACATAGCGTCAATAGTTGTGAGTACAAGCGTCATAGCGCTCAGTAATAATAAACTTTTAAAATAGATAGAACTGGTATTAATGATTGACATGATAATCCTCATATAAATTATTTATTTAAATAATTATTTATATTTTTAGCCTAATCATAGTGCGCATATCGGTCATTGAAAATTATCAATTTTGTGTATTTTTATGAA
>JAQICG010000285.1 GCA_027858635.1 Gammaproteobacteria bacterium
TCCACCATGGACTTCATGGAGCAGGAATCCGAGCGCGGCATCACCATTCAGTCCGCAGCGACGACGGCATTCTGGAAAGATCATCGTTTCAACATCATTGACACCCCCGGCCATGTTGATTTCACTATCGAAGTCTACCGTTCGCTGAAGGTGCTCGACGGTGGTATCGGCGTATTCTGTGGCTCCGGCGGGGTTGAGCCTCAGTCTGAAACCAACTGGCGCTATGCCAACGAATCTGAAGTCGCGCGTATTATCTTTGTTAATAAGCTGGATCGCATGGGTGCGGACTTCTTCAATGTGGTCAAACAAGTGAGAGAAGTTCTGGCTGCAAATGCACTGGTCATGGTGCTGCCGATCGGTATCGAAGATAAATTCAAGGGCTGTGTCGATCTATTAACCCGTAAGGCCTGGATCTGGGATAACGAACAGGATATCTCGGCTTACCGTATTGAAGAGCCACCGGCTGAGATGGCTGAACTGATTGAAGAGTACCGTGAGCAGCTCATCGAAACTGCGCTGGAGCAGAACGATGAACTGATGGAAAAATATCTGGAAGGTGAAGAGCCCTCCGTTGATGATATTAAAGACTGCATTCGCAAAGGCACTATTGCGATCGATTTCTTTCCCACCTACTGTGGCTCAGCCTTCAAGGACAAGGGCATGCAGATGATTCTGGATGCAGCGGTGGATTACCTGCCTAATCCGACTGAAGTTAAACCCCAGCCGGAAGTCGACCTGGAAGGTAACGAGACCGGCAAATTTGCCATTGTCGATCCCAAAAAACCATTACGCGCATTAGCTTTCAAAATTATGGATGATCGTTTTGGCGCCTTGACCTTTGTCCGTGTCTATTCCGGTAAGCTGAATAAAGGTGACACCGTACTTAACACCTTTACCGGCAAAACCGAGCGTATCGGCCGCATGGTTGAGATGCACGCCGATGATCGTAATGAGCTGGATAGCGCGACGGCCGGTGACATTGTCGCCGTTGTCGGCATGAAAAATGTACAGACCGGTCACACCCTTTGTGATGTGAAATACCCGGCGACGCTGGAGCCGATGGTATTCCCTGAGCCGGTTATTTCAATTTCGATTTCACCCGATGATAAAGGCGCCTCAGAAAAACTGGGCATCGCTCTCGGCAAGATGATTAAGGAAGATCCCTCCTTCCGCGTCGAAACCGACGAAGACAGTGGTGAGACCATTCTTAAGGGCATGGGTGAATTGCATCTGGATATCAAGGTCGATATTTTGCGCCGTACTCACGGCATAGCCGCCACCGTCGGCAAGCCTCAGGTGGCGTATCGTGAAACCATCACCAAGACAGTCGAAGACACTTACACACATAAGAAACAGTCGGGTGGTTCAGGTCAGTACGGTAAAATTGACTACATCGTAGAGCCGGGTGAGCCGGGCAGTGGTTACACCTTTGAATCGACCGTGACCGGTGGTAATGTGCCGCGTGAATTCTGGCCAGCCATCGAAAAAGGCTTCGAAAAGATGAAGGATAAAGGCGTGCTCGCCGGTTATCCCTGTCTTGATTTCAAGGTGACTTTGGCCGACGGTGCTTTCCATGCGGTGGATTCCTCAGCCGTCGCCTTTGAGCTGGCGGCCATGGCGGCTTATCGCCAGACCATGCCGAAAGCGGGTCCGCAGTTGATGGAGCCGATCATGAAAGTGGATGTGTTTACGCCTGAAGACCATGTCGGTGATGTCATCGGCGACCTTAACCGTCGTCGCGGCATGATCAAGTCTCAGGAGCCCAGTGCAACCGGTGTTCGTATTAAAGCCGACTGCCCGCTGAGCGAAATGTTTGGTTATATTGGCGCGCTACGGACCATGACCTCCGGTCGTGGCCAGTTCTCGATGGAATTTTTGCATTACATGCCCTGTCCCAAGAATGTGGCAGAAGCGGTGATCAAGGAAAATCAGGACCGTGCGGAAGAAGCTAAGAAATAATTAGCGGATGCTGAAATAAAAAAGGGCCGGTTTTTACCGGCCCTTTTTTACGCCATAAACAAAGCCGGATGTTGCATCAATTGCGCGCCTGGTTCCCTGTAAAATCAAGTCGGTGGCGCAGTGATTTTTGCGCAAATTCAGAGCCGTCCGGCTTAATTCAGGAAAACAGCATGACCATCAGTGCAGAGATTAAAAAACATCAGCAGGCCTTACACCAATGTCGCCGGTGTCCACAGATGATGCCGCCGCCCATTGTCGGCTTGCCGGTGGCCTCGAAAATCATACTCGTCGGGCAGGCGCCGGGTGAGCGCGAAGAGGCGCTGGGAAAACCCTTTGCCTGGACAGCCGGTAAAACCCTGTACAAATGGCTCGCCACGATCGGGCTGGAAGAAGAGGCGGTACGCCGAAAAGTCTATATCGCAGCGGTATGCCGCTGTTTTCCCGGCAAGAAGTCCAAAGGCGGCGACCGTGTTCCCGACAGGGAAGAAGTTGAACGATGCAGAAGCTGGCTGCAGGCAGAGTTCGATATCCTGCAACCGGCCCTGATCATTCCCGTAGGCAAGCTGGCAATCGCCCAGTTCGTGGATGTAGACAAGCTGGTCGATGTGGTGGGGACATCCTTTAGCAGGGAGATCGACGGCCATGTTGCGGACATTATCCCCCTGCCGCATCCCTCGGGTGCCTCGACCTGGCATGGCCGCTCGCCGGGCAAGGAGCTGTTGCAGCAGGCGCTAAAGCGGATAAAGCAGCATCCGCAGTGGTATCAGTTACTGTGAAGTTGATTCGGGATAGGTCACGCCAGTGCCGGCTAGTCCGCAGTAGCCGCCCGGATTTTTTGCCAGATACTGCTGGTGATAATGCTCGGCATAATAAAATTCAGGGGCGGGGATAATCTCCGTGGTGATCTGGTCGCTACCGGCGCGCGACAAGGCGTGCTGATAAACCTCTTTGCTTATTTCAGCCTGCTTCTGCTGCTCATCCGAATAGGTATAAATTCCCGAGCGGTACTGCGTGCCGCGGTCATTGCCCTGGCACATGCCCTGGGTGGGATCGTGCGCCTGCCAAAATATTTCGAGCAGCGTTGAATAGCTGATAACGGCCGGGTCGAACACCACCAGCACAACTTCGTTGTGGCCGGTCTTGCCGGAGCAAACCTCTTGATAGCTGGGATTGGGGGTGAAGCCGCCCGTATAGCCCGCCGCCGTGGTGTAAACGCCTTCGAGCTCCCAGAAGCGTTTTTCCGCGCCCCAAAAGCAGCCCATGCCGAATACCGCCTGCTGCAGGTGCTCGGGGAAAGGCGGCTGTAGCGTATGGCCGTTCACGATGTGCTGCTCGGGCACCGACATTTTCTGTTCCCGGCCGGGCAGGGCATCCTCTTTGCGAGGCAGGGCCATTTTTTCCTGAAGATAAATACTCATCATTTACTCTTTATGATCGTAGTTGTGCGAGCTGATAAAGTCACGCAGAGAAAGTCGGCTGGTCGATTCGCTGATGGCAGCGTAAACAGTGCTGATCAAATCATCAACGGGCTTTTCCGACTGCATGCTGTCACTGTTCATTCGACTGGATTCGCCATGGTCGCGTATCGACTCCAGAATACGAATCAGCTGGATATTCTCCAGCGACTGCGCCGGCAGATAGGAGATGGTCTGATCCTCATGTCGGATCAATAACCTGTCGTGTTCCAGCGCTTGCAGTATTTCGGTGAGCGCTTCACTGGGGATGTTGAGTTTTTCCGCCAACTCGTTGATGGGCCAGGGAGCACGGTTTTCGTGAAAGTTCCTGGCGATGTGGTACATGGCGAGCAGCGCGGCTTTTTCCTTCATGCGATTGCTCAATGTGGCATGATTGAGCTTGTCCGGAATTTTGTCAGGATGCTGGTGGTAATAGGCGATACTGGTGCCGATTAGAAGAATCAGCCAGCTTAAATAAACCCAGATCATGAACAAAACCGGTATGGCGAAGCTGGAGTAGACCACGGTATATCTGCCGGAGGTGGCGATGAAGGAAGCGAAGAGCCAGCCGGTACTCTCCCAAAGGATGCCGGCAATCAGCGCGCCGGTGAAGGCGGAGCTATATTTAACCCGGGTATTGGGGATGAGCATATAGATGATGGTAAAGACAGCAATTACCAGCAGGTAGGGCAGTGCGATGCCGGTGGTTGTGAAAACAAAGTCCAGCAGTGCTATATCCGACAGAGCATTGTATAGCGTGGAGCTGGTGACGCTGGCGGTAAAGGTAATCGCAGCGAAAATCAGAATCGGACCGATCATGATGATGCCCAGATATTCGCTGATACGCTGCGCCATGCCCCGAAATTCGCTGATGTGCCAGGTGCGATTGAAGGCGCGCTCAATTTTATTAATAAGCGTGATCACGGTATAGAACAGCATACCGATACCCATCACACCCAGCAGGGCGACATCGATGTTATCGACAAAATCAATGATCTTCTGGGTGAGATTTTCACTCTCTTCGCCCAGTGGCTCCAGTATATGTGAAAGCAGTGGCCCCACCTGGTTGTGCAGGCCAAAACCCTTGAGCACGGAAAAGGCCACAGCCAGCACGGGAATCATCGCCAGCAGGGTGGTGTAGACCAGACTCATGGCGCGCAGTGCCAGCAGACCTTCTGCCAGGTCGCGCATTACCGCCTGGAATATGCGTAGCAGTTTTATAATAAAAGCCTGCCAGCCGGGTAGCTGGTCAAGCTCGGTTTCCCACAACACCGTCTGTATTCTGTTTTTTAACTGAATGAGGGTCATGGTCGGATAAATAGTGCCTATTTGGTTTCGCGCTGTCTCAGCTGCCAGGATTGATAGTTAGGCTGAGTTAAGTAGCCGCGCTGGTTGATATATTTGAGCACCCCGAGCAGCCGGTAAAACTTAACCACCGAATCAATGCGTATGATTTCGTTGCCTTCAAGATCGAAGAATACCAGTGTCGGCGCATAAAAAAGCCCCAATTCTTCCGCCCATTTTCGGGCGGTGGTCGGTTTGCCGGCGGGCGTGACCACCGGGGTGTCGTCCCACATATTTAACTGCACACTGGTGATCGTCTCCAGCTCATCGAGAATTTCCGGTTTGCTCAGCGGTGAGCTGTGCAATAGATCACAGGCATGACACTTACCCTGTTCAAAAAGCACCATCACCGGCTGCTGGTTTTCATCTAGAGCCGCTTTCAGGTCATAGGGGGGC
>JAQICG010000164.1 GCA_027858635.1 Gammaproteobacteria bacterium
TAAAGCCGTTTTTTCGGGTGGTGGTGAAGGCCCGTATGTTTTGCGGCGCAGGCCAGTCAGCGGGGATGGAATCCACAACTTTATCCGCCATGCTGCGCCAGATCTTCCTTCATGGCTTCAACCAGCTGCTGCATATCTTCCGGCAGGGGCGCCTCCCACTGCATGAACTCGCCAGTTTCGGGATGATTCAGACCCAGCCGCCAGGCATGCAGCGCCTGACGGTTGAAGTTTTTCAGCACCTCAAGAAAACCGGGCTCGGCACCGGGCGGGAGACGTGAGCGCCCCGCATACACCGGATCACCTACCACCGGGTGGCGCAAATGCTGCATGTGTACCCGAATTTGATGGGTGCGGCCGGTCTCCAGTTTGACGTGCAGATGGGTGTGCTGGCGATAGCGCTCCAGCACGCGATAATGCGTCACCGATGGCCGGCCATCTTCGCGCACGGTCATGCGAATACGGTCTCGGGGATGACGGCCAATGGGCTCATCCACCGTGCCGCCACCGGTCATCACGCCATGCACCACAGTCTGATATTCGCGGTAAACTTCGCGCTGCTGAATCTGTTCGACCAGGTATTTATGCGCGATCAAAGTTCGCGCCACCACCATCAGACCGCTGGTGTCCTTGTCCAGGCGATGCACGATGCCTGCACGTGGCACCTCGGCCAGATTGCGATCATAAAAAAGCAGGGCATTTTGCAGGGTACCGCGCCGGTTGCCGGCGGCGGGATGCACCACTAGCCCCGCCGGCTTGTTGATGATCAGCAGTGACTCATCTTCATAAACGATGTTCAGGGGAATATCTTCGGCCACATCCTCATCTTCAACATCGGCCACTTTCACTTCCAGCACCAGTTGCTGGTCACTGTAGACTTTGGTTTTGGGCGGCACCGACCGGCCGTCGAGCAGAATCTGGCCTTCCAGCAGCCACTGCTTTAACCGGCTACGCGAATAGTCGGGCATCAGCTCGGCGAGCACGACATCCAGCCGCTGACCGGATAACGCTTCGGGAATACTAAAGGTGGTCTGAATATCAGGCATGGAAAAAATTACAGCGCAATAGATGGATTAGAAATCAAAGTGGCAAAAAATCGCAGCAACACAAAGTAACAGCATCACAAGGAACTTAGTTATAATGGACTATTCTAACGGATAACCCATAACAACTGACAATATTGATCGAGCTGATTATGCATAAAGAGACCTTCACCCGCCCGCTGCTTCCCCTGCTCTTCATTGCAGGTTCATTATTGCTCTCGGCCTGTAGCACCATGAGCGCCGATCCAAAAGCCGACTGGACCGCCAAAGACTATTATGACGAAGCCAAATCGTCACTGGATAACGGCGAGTTCCAGACGGCCATCAACAACCTCGAAACCCTGGAAGCACAGTTTCCTTTTGACCCTTATGCCAAACAGGCACAGCTGGATGTGGCTTACGCCTATTACAAATTTGACGAACCCGAATCCGCGATCAGCGCCGCCAACCGTTTCATGCGCCTGCATCCCAGAGACCCGCACATCGATTACGCCTATTACCTGAAGGGGCTGGTGAATTTTAATCGCGGCTCCGGCTTTCTCGATAGCTGGGTCCCCCGTGACCATGCCCGCCACGATGCCTCGGTGATATTGCAGGCCTACAACGACTTTTCCACGCTGGTACGCCTCTATCCCGACAGCGACTATGCGGGTGATGCCCACCAGAGAATGGTTTTTTTACGCAACAAACTGGCCCAGAAAGAGATCGATATCGCTGAATTTTATATCGAACGCGAAACCTGGTTGTCGGCCATCAACCGCGCAAAAAACGTCATCGAACAGTACCAGGATTCCATCTGGAGCCACCGCGCGCTGGAGATCATGGTTGAGGGTTACAAAAACCTCGGCATCCCCGACCTCGCCACCGACGCACAACGCGTACTCAGCATGAACCAGGTCGACTCCGAGCAGAAAATAGCCTCACCGGAAAATCAGCTCGGCGAACCCCCTGCCGTGGCCCGCAACCTGAACTAAAAAGATATTCAGTGAAAAAAGATGTTCAGTCCTGGCGGTATCCCGAGGTAATCGGGTAACGTCGATCACGGCCGAAGGCGCGGCGGGTTATGCGTACGCCCGGTGCGGCTTGGCGGCGTTTGTATTCATTGCGCTGCACCATGGTGATAATCCGCTCGACCACGGCTCGATCCAGACCGGTGGCGACTACATCGTTGATCGGCATATCCTGCTCCACCGACATCTCCAGAATACGATCCAGCACCTCATAATCGGGCAGGGAATCCTGGTCGCACTGATCCGGGCGCAATTCGGCCGACGGGGGTCGGATGATCACGCGTTCGGGAATCACCTCGCCCAGGCTGTTTCGATAGCGACACAGCTGGTAGACGCGGGTTTTGCTGACATCTTTCAGCGGCGCAAAACCACCCGACATATCGCCGTACAGCGTGGTGTAACCCACTGACGTTTCGCTCTTGTTGCCGGTGCTCAGCAGCATGCGCCCGGTCTTGTTGGAAATCGCCATCAGAATCAGACCGCGACAGCGTGCCTGAATATTCTCTTCCGTGGCATCCGGCTCCTTGCCCGCAAAAACGTCCTGCAACAATTCGAGAAATTGCTCGAATACCGACTCGATGGGTATCACATCATATTCCACACCCAGTGTCTCGGCTTCGGCCCGGGCATCGTCCAGGCTCATATCAGCGGTGTATCGGGTCGGCATCATCACCGTGTGCACGTGTTCGGCGCCCAG
>JAQICG010000158.1 GCA_027858635.1 Gammaproteobacteria bacterium
TGGGTGACCCCCGTGACTCAGGTCGAACGCCACGAGCACAATAGTGCTCAGGATGTGGATATACAGGCACACTAACAGCACATAGGTCACCGCGAGTATGACACCGAATACGGACCGACACAGCTGGCCAGCACCGGCACGATTTAACGGGGCGTAAACAGGCTGTCTCCGACGGCGCACCCTTACATTGACTTGTCTTGTTGCGGCGTCATGAGCGCGGGACATCAAGCTCGTGGAATATCGCCTCCATGCCGCCGGCTTCAGTCATGGCGATGGCCGCCGTGCCCATGCGAACCGGGTTGCAGCTCGCGGCTCGCCACCTCGTTCTCTTCCAAGTAGTGGACAAAGGCCCGGCCCAGCTTCTCGCCCCAGCCAGCGCCCAGGCGGCCCCCCGCCCGCTGCAGGGTAGCTTCAATCTGTTCGGTCGTCGCCTGCAACAGGTCGTAAGTAATAACCAGCTCGTCCGCAGCGATGTCCACAGCGTACACCCCCATCATGGCGAGCAGCTGCTCGGTGACCTGCCGCGCCTCGGTGACCGACAAGGGGGTTTCCAGGCGCAAGCGGCGGCGCTTGAGCACTTCCTGCCCTGCCTGCTTCGGCGCCTGTCCGCCCGGGACACCAATATATAAGTGGGGGTTGGCTAGAAAGCGTGCCTTACACTGCTGCGAGCAGAAAGCAAAATCCATGCCCTGATAGTTGATTGCGTACTGGTCCGGTGGCACCAGCATCTGGCACACTGGGTCTTTCATTTTTTCACTGCCTGGTATCATTGTCGCGTCCTCCTTCATTGATATGACCTATCGTGCGATGCGTTCTACTGTTACCCCGCCGCTGTCGGAAGCCTTCGACCGGCCGCCAGCAACGTCGCCGTCAGCCAGAACGGCGCCATGGCGACTATGTCATACAACCAAACCAGCCGGCCGCAGCGGAGCCCCTGTCCCAGATCGGTGACTGACTTCCATGCCACAAACCTGATCCTTGAAGGTTCTTTCATCGTCTTTATGCTTCATCATAGTCTCCTTAGTCATTTAACAGAACGATCACCCTATCAGGGTTTGCGGGGCTGACCGATTACGCGCTACCCACCAATGCCTAAACCCATAACTCCAACGTGTAATACCGCATGAACACCTTCTCCAACAGCATGCGCTCATGACCATTCAGGCTGTAAACCACAAACGTCACTGGCTATCCCTCTTTGAAGTACCTGCAGCTGCACGAATGAGCGGGCCACGCAGGGGTTAGACGACATAACGGTCCCACCCGGCATAGGAGTCCCTGATCCGCCCACGTGGTAGCGCCAAAACGATCAACAGCGCGCCGCAGATCACGCCGTTCCAGACCGCCAGCGGCGAGGCGATGCCGTCGAGCAGCCAGGGCGCGGCGATTAACCAAATACCGAACGGGATATTGATAAAACGGATGGCGCGTCCCACCTCGGCCAGCGCAATAATCGAGAACGTCACCACCAGCAGGCCAACCATGTGATCGCTGTCTGCCATGGCATCGGCACTGTCGAAGGCGAGCCGCGTGAACGTGAGCCAGACGCCGATGGCGATGCTGAGCATCAATGTCCAGGGATAAGTGACGCCACGCGTGGCCTGGACCCACTGCTCCCCGGGAGTGCCGACGAGTCCTATGGCGGTATCGTCGCTGCCGCCGTCCATGGCGTCGCCGGTCCAGAAAGTGCGCCAGAACGGCTTGCCTTGCTTGCGCGCCCACACCAGAAACTGGCCCATCGCCACGAATTCGTTCAACGCGTAAGGAATCATCACCGCCATCGCCAATGCCGCGATCAGGCACAGCGTGCACCAGGTACCGATCGCGATGGGCTGAATGATGACGAAATAGATGCTGACGACACCGAGCGGCAGGATCAGGATGGCCAGCGCGAGCACCATCCACGGCATGGTGCGCCAGCGGGTTTTAGTCCCCATCCAGACCATCACTAGCTCGAGCATGTAGACGATGGCGCCCAGGGCACCATCGGCAATCGGCCAGGCCTTAGACATATCCGAGGTGATGATCGTTTCGCTGCCGTTCATCACACCCTTCATGTCACCGCTGCCGGCGAAAAACGGCTCCCAGACGGAGTCGATGTGGCCGAGCTGGTAAGCGCCCAGTACCCGTGCGATGAGAAAGCCGATCAGCGCCAGCACACCGATGGGCATGCGCTGCAGCCAGGTCGAAGGGCAGTAGGCCCAGCCCGGCGGCACATCCGGCTTACCCATCATGCCGGCCATACTCATGCCGGGCATCATCGGGATCAGCACCGACAGCGCGATCACCAGGCCCCCGACCAGGGTGCCGTTGGCATAGGCATCGGGCAGCGGGGTCCAGAACACCAGCGGCGCGAACAGCAGCCACAGGCCGACGCAGGCGTTGGCCCACTGCGCCCAGGGATTGCGGCGCCAGGCGTCCGCCGACAGGGCGCTGAACACGATCACCAAGAGGCCACTGAGCACGTCGCTCCAGGTCATCAGCAGGTTGCGCAGCTCGAACGACGCCAGCCCGCGCTCTGCCATGACCCGCAACTGATTGGCGTCGGGCACGAAGTCGCTCATGTAACCGAGCGTGAAGGGGCTGGTCAGCAGCCAGAAACCGAGCATCAGGTTGAGATAGTGCGGCCAGAGCATGTTGCGGTGGCTCTCAACCATCATGTCACCATCGTGTCCGTGCCCTGCATGCCCACCGCCCCCGGCGTCGCGCGGCACCAGGGTCATGCCGCACTTGGGGCAACTGCCCGGCTCGCTGCGCACGATCTCCGAGTGCATCGGGCAGGTGTATTCCACCACCTTCTCGTCCGGCGGTCCGGACTGATGTTCCTGATGTTCCTGATGTTCGTGCTGCGCGCTGTGCGCTTCCGACGGGACGCTGCGCAGCTCCAGCGCCATGCCGCACTTGGGACAGCGGCCCGGTTCGCCTTGCACGACTTCGGGGTGCATCGGGCAGGTGTACTCGGCTTCCGCCAGCTCGGCGGCTTCCGCCGCTTCCAGAGCGGTGCCGCAGCGCGGACAGTTGCCGGGCGAGGACTGGCAGACCTCCGGATGCATGGGGCAGGCGTGCATGGTGCAGCCCGGCGCTGCAGCCGCTGCGGTGTGCGCGTCGTCCCCACCATGCACCGGTTCGTGTTTGTGGCCGGCCGTCTTCGTCACCGCAGCACCGTGTTCAGGCTGCGCAGCCGCCTTTTCCTCCTTTTCCTCCTTTTCCTCCTTTTCCTCCTTTTCCTCCTTTTCCTCCAGCGACGCGGGCGGCTCCAGGCCGTGTTCTCTATACCAGCCAACGGGATCGGCTTCCAGCGCCGAGACCATTTTGGGCAGGGTCTGGCGCAGCGAGCGCTGCGGCTGCCAGTCGAGCAGCGTGTGGGCGCGGGTAATGTCGAGGGCGTAGTGGTCGTTGGCCCGGTCGATCATCCACGGCTTGATGAACTGCTCCCCGGGGAGCAGGCCCTGCGCCCAGGCGCCCGCCTTGGCGATCAGCCCGGGGACGCTTTGCGTCTCGGTGGACTCCTTGTGCAGTAGGCGCATGAAGGTGTGCTGCAGCTCGTCGTAGCTCAGCGTTTCCGGCTCGCCGATCAGGATCGCCGTCTCGAGCGGCAGCTGCGCGCGCCGCTCCACGGCGCGTTCGATGGCATCGACCGCATCCTCCAGGTGGAGGTAGGCCTGGCCGTGCGAGGTCTCGCCGGAGTAGAGATGGGCGGCGAGCTGACCCTCATAGATGCGCTGGATCTGGTGCGCCAGCGGCGGTGAGTGACAGATGTCGTCGTAGACGCCGGCAAAGCGCAGGATCAGCGCAGGAATCTCGCCACGCTCGGCGTGAATCACTGCCTCGGTGCGCACCTTCGATTCCGGGTAGGCCCAGGCTGGTTCCAACGGCCAGTCCTCGGTGATGAACTCGCCGGGCTCGCCCGGCCTGTGCACGAGCATGGTGCTGGAGAAGAGGAACTGCTCGACCTCGAAGCCGCCCGCGAGCAGTCCGTGCAGCAGGCGGCGCGTGCCCTCGACCGTGACCTGGTCGTATTTGGGGCTCGGCTTGCCGAGAAAATCATAATAGGCCGCCAGGTGCACCACCGACGCGATCTGCGTCCCGTGGTGCTCCCGCAATGTGCGCAGCCCGTCCTGCAGGCTGTCATCGGAGGTAATGTCCACCGCGATATGGGTGCAACCCGGCGGCGCCGGACTCGGCGCCTTGCGGTCGAAGCCGACGACATCGCTGAAACGCCGGCTCAGCCGCCGCATCACCGCCGAGCCGATGCGGCCGCTGGCGCCAGTAACGAGCACGATCCTTTTCTCTGTATTCATGGTGCCTACTCCTTAAGTTAGGACTGCTATCACGGGAACGACAAAAACCTTTCTAACCGACAGTGTGGTCATCTTAACTGTTCTCACCGCTGGAACGTTTCACAAGCTGCCGCCATTGTCCCGGGCGTGGGATGAACATCGGCACGCGCCGTTGATAGGCGTGGTATTCCTCACCGAACTGTTGCAGCATCTTTTTCTCCTCGCTGCGCGCCAGCCAGCTGTACGTCAGCACGATGACGGGAAACAGGCCCACGGAGAACAACGTCGGCCAGTGCACGACACCCTCACCGAAAAGCCCGATGAACAACCCCGTGTACTGCGGATGCCGCACCAGCCCATACAGGCCGTCTTCTGTAGCAAGCCGGTTATCACGCTGCGCCCGGTAAAGCTCGCGCCAGCCCTGGATAAAAATGCCGATGCCGACAAACAGCAGCGCATAACCGAGCAACATCGAAATCAACATGCCGGTCTCGCCCATGCCGATCAGCGAGGACCAGAGGTTGGCGTTGAGGTTATAGCGGTCCAGACCGAAGAACCGTGCCAACAGGTAGATGGTCAACGGGAAACCATACATCTCCGCATACAGCGCAATGATGAATGCCTGCACGACGCCCGCACTCGCCCATTCGCGCCACGTTTTCGGGGCGAAGTAGCGGTAAAACAGCCAGGAGGCCACCACGATCATGATCACGGCGATCCCAGGCACCGGAGTGCGATATGTCTTCGTTCATGCTGTTCTCCTCTTCAACGACTCAGCGACCTGCCGCTATTCCAACCCATGCTGACGGTGATGCTTGAGGTACTTTCCGGGCTCCGCCACGAACGCATCTCGACAACCATCCGAACAGAAATAATAGGTCTTACCCTCATGGTCGGTTGTCGCAATGGCGCTCAGGTGACTGACCTCCATGCCGCAAACCGGATCCTTGAAGGTTCTTTCATCGTCTTTATGTTTCATCGTAGTCTCCTTATCATTTAATTAAGTGTGCAGAACGATCACTCTGTTCAGTGTTTGCGGGGCTGACCGATTATGCGCCACCCACCCATGCCTAAACCCATAACTCCAACGTGTAATGCCGCATGACCGCGCGCAGAATATCGCGCTCCGAAACGATGCCCACCAGTGTGCCTGCGGACGAGACGACTGGAACATGGCGGAAGGCATTGGCGTGAAATTGCCGCAATGCATCTGTAATGCTCGCCTCGGCTGTCAAGGTCACTACCGGCACCGTCATCACCTGTTCAGCCAACAGCACCGGAGGATTTGCCGGCAAATGTTCGACCGCGCGGCAAGCCTGCGCGACTGAATAGGGCTGGTCACGCTGTTCCGATGCACCGTGACGCTCCTGCTCCTCGATGGGGCGTGCCGCCACAATCGCTGCGGTTTTTTCGACCATCCGCTTTTTGAACACCTTCTCCAACGGCATGCGCTCGTGACCATTCAAGGTGTAAACAATAAATGTCACTGGCTGTTCCTCGTTCCGCCCGCCGGCATCAGTGTCAAACATACAGATCCCTCCGCGTCAGCGGCACCTGCGCCGGTTCGCCGTTCCTGTTGGTCGCCAGAATCTGGTACACGCCGATTGCGCCCTCATCAAACTGCTGCGCGCAGGCCGCCATGTACAGGTGCCAGATACGATAGGTGGATTCCGGCACCAGGGGCTGCGCCTCGGCCTTGCGGCGTTCGAGCCGCGTGACCCAGTGCCGCAGTGTCAATGCGTAATGCCGCCGCAGCCCCTCCAGGTCGAGGATCTCGAAGCCGGCCCGCTCCATGACGCGCTGCACGTTGGCGATCGTATCCAGTTCGCCATCGGGAAACACATAACGATTGATGAAGCGTGTGCCCACGGTCTTGCCCCAGCCTTCCTGATCCTGGGTGATGCCGTGGTTGAGGAACAGCCCGCCGGGCCTGAGCAGACGTTTCGCGATCTCGAAGTAGCGCGGCAGGTTCGCGAGGCCGACATGTTCGAACATGCCGACGCTGACAATCTTGTCGTAGCAGGCTTCCCCTTGCAGCTCGCGGTAGCCCCTGAGTTCCACCGTGACCCGGTCCTGCAAACCTTCGTCCCGAATGACTTCCCGCGCATGGTCATACTGGTTGCGGCTCAGGGTGATGCCGTGCGCATGCACACCGTAATGTTTCGCCGCCCAGCGGATCAGCGCGCCCCAGCCGCAGCCGATGTCGAGCAGGCGCTCACCGGGCTTGAGGCACAGCTTGCGGCAGATGTGGTCCAGTTTGTTGCGCTGCGCCTGGTCGAGACTGTCGTCCGGGGTTTCAAAATAGGCACAGGAGTAGACCATCTGCTCATCGAGCCACAGCCGGTAGAAGTCATTGGAGACGTCGTAATGGAAGGCAATGGCCTCGCGGTTCCCGCCTCTCGAATGCCTTCGCCACGGCCACAAGGACAGGACGTTGCGCCGCGCCGGTGCCGCGTTGATGGAAGCCGGTGCGCCGCCGATGCGCAGCGCCGTCAACAGGAAATCCGCCTTCTCGAACGCGGACAGGCGCAGGGACTGCAGATGTTCCTTCAGCCCCAGGGCCGCATAAAGGTCGCCCTCGACCTCCAACCTGTCCTGAATATAGGCCTCGGCCACGCGCAGCGGGTCACGGAAGAGAATGAGGTCACGCAACAGTCGCGGTTCACGAACGACCAGGGTGACCTCCGGCGTTCCGCTGCAGAAGCTCAAGGTATCCCCGTCCCACAACCGCACCGCCAGGCTGCCCGGGTAATCGCGGAATACGCGTTGCACAATCTGCCGGGCGCGGGCCGATGCGGTGAGATCCATTGATGCCGGTTGACGTTGGTACAGGGACATGGTCGATTCTTCGGTATAGTTGTTCAGTTATGTAGGTTGGGATGACGTCATAACATTACGCATGCCGTTCCCGCCCATGCCGGCACCAGACACAACTGCAATCAACGTGATTGCAACTCTCGTCCTGGCGCTGGCTCTGGAAACGCCAGCGCGCCAGCGGCGCCAACAGCCCTTTGACGCGGGAGGGCCGGTAGTAGCGGTGCAACAGTTCGCGTGCATCAGAGTGGTTTTCCTGATGACGCAACAACCAGCGATAACCTCGGTTGCCCAGCAGGCTGTAGAGGGCGCGGTTTACCACCCCCGCCGTCATCAGCTCGCCCAGTACCTGCCGCCAGAGCCGGTCGTAGTCGCTGCCTTCGAGCAGACTGCGCGCGGACAGCACCCCGGAAGTGATGGCCGCGCGCATGCCGAAGCCCCACAGGGTGTCCTGGAAGCCGGCCTGTTCGCCTACTACGGGATGCACCCCGGAACGCGCCATGCCCGGAACACGGAAATTGCCCACCCCGCCGTGCGCACGGGGATCGATCATCTCCAGCCCGACCAGGCGCTGGAACGCCGCAACGGTGCGCTGCACATACAGGGCTTCCTGCTTGAAGCCAGTGAACATACAGCTTTTCACCGTGCCCTTGCCGCCCATGACCAGCAGATAGGCGTATCCCTTCGGCGCGAGATCGTCTTCGCAGATCACCCCGAAACCGTCCGCCATGCGGGTGTCGAAGTGATAGCCGACGGCGATGGCATCGGCCGCCTTCGGGCCGGTGGCGAAGATGGCGGAGCCGTGTGCGTGCCGCAGCCGGCTGTTGAAGCGCACCTCCACCCCCAGTTCCTCGGCCTGACGCAGCAACGCCATGTCCAGCGTATCCGGCCCGGGACCGCGCACCACCATGTAGAACAGCGGCGCATGGCTGTGGATGGCATACGGCATATCCCAGGCATCGAAGGCGGTACCCTGGCGACAGGGGAGCCGCTTGAAGCCGGTGGTAATCCCCATCTCCTGCAGCACGTTCAGCGTATCCTGCCGTGTGGTCCAGTTCTCCAGCCCCTGCAGGTCGCGCTTGAAACGGTAGCCTACTTCGGCTTGCGCCTCGTGCACGATGACCGGCCGCTCCGCGCGCGCCAGGGTGATGGCGGCCGCCAGCCCGGCCGGTCCGGCCCCGGCGATCTCGACTGTGCTGGTCTTGTCATTTGACATCGTGACTCCGATTACTGTGCTTGCACATTTCGTTAACAGGCAAACCGCCCGATCTCACTGTCGCGGTATCCGTCAATCACAAATACCGCAGGTAAAACAAATAGAGCTTTTCGAACAGATTTTTCAGGCTGATCAACTTCTTCGAGCGGCGCGGAAACAGATTCCAGAAGGGTGGTTTGTTGTCGTCGGCCATATGCAACCACATCGCGTCATTCTCCATATTCAGGATGCAGGACAGTTCATGGCGATAAGTGTGCTTCGGTTGTTCGTCCTTCAGTACAGCCCGCAGGTTCCTGGCCGCCGCCTGGGATCGAAGCTGCGCCATGTGCGCCTGATGCGGAACCCACGGCGGCGGATTGTCGTGAGCGGCGCAATCCCCGGAGGCAAAAACGCGGTTCAGTTCTCTGACCTGACCGAATTTATCGACATCAATCTGTCCACCCGCGGTAACCGGAAGACAGGATTCCTGAACCAGCCTGGAACCGGTAATCCCCGGCGAATAGAGGATCAAATCGGCCTTGCGCAATGTACCGTCCGGATCGCGCATGCCCCCGGCGACGAATTCCGCCGGTTCGTAGCCGTAATCCAGAATAATCCCGCGTTCCTGCAGCCTGTCGGTAATGGCGCCGGTTTCACCGGGACTGATATCAGGCGAGAAGAGATGAATTTCGAAGTTATCGCGTACGCCCCTTTCCTTCAGGACGAAGTCGAGAAGACAGGCGCACTCGTACATCTGCCCGCCGCGCCCGGCGACGAAACCGTCCAGTTTGTTGATCTTGAACCCCAGATAGAGGCTGCCCCGTTCCATGGCATCGAGCTCAAGCATGAACGCTTCCATATCGTCCGGCCCGCGACAGGGCGAAAAGGTGTGCTCGCGTGTGCCCGGTATGTCGTCTTCCAGAAAGGCCGGCCCGATACCCAGAAACAACGCATCGTTGTGGTAGGTGGCACCGTCAACGACAACGCTCCGCCCCCCGTCACGGATATCCGTGACTTTGCCTTCGATAAACCGGATGTTGCGGCGTTTCAGAAAGGGACGGATATCGATGGTTACGGACTGTGTATTCTTTTTACCGGTGATGAATTCCGGGATCGCGGGAAAGTAAATAAAACTTCCGGTGCCGATCACGGTTAACTCATAGCGGCTATACAGCCGGCGAAACAGGCGGCCCAGCACCACGGGGAAGACGGCGATCGCGAGAAAATATTGAATAAAAAACAGGGACGCGAACCCGTTGCCGACGATAATGATCTTTTTCTTCACACCAGAACCTTGATACACAGATTTTTACCTCCCGGGTAATTTGATACCGATCGTTTTAGGATCAGCCTTTTTCCTGTCTTGCGGCGAAAACGTTGTAAACGGGCACCCAGACCAGAGCGAAATACCAGCCGTAGCCATTGCTCTCGATCAGGCCCAGGAAAAACCTGCATCGCCTGTGCAGCCGACGAAAGTTCTGGTTCAACAATACCTGCCGATGAGCAGTACGCTTGGCGCAGCTGGGATACAGGCGAGTACACCGCCTGTATCCCAACAGACCCGGATCAACGGCTCCGCATGCGCTCGCGCTCCTGCTGGTGCTCCATCATCTGCTCCATCATCATCTGCATCATGTCCATGCGCTGCTGCATCATCTCGGGTGACATTCCTTTGCCGGCGCTTTCGCCGCTTTTACCCATCTTGCCGCTCTGGCCTTCCTTACCCATCATCATGCCGCCCTGACCTTTCTTGCCCATCATGTCGCCGCCCATCTGCTTCATCATCTGCTGGCGGCCGCCCATCATCTCGTTCATCTGGCCCATGGTCTCGCGCATATCATTCATGTGCTGCTGCATAAGATCCATGTGCTTGCCCTGGTCATCGGTTTTGCGGGCCTGCTCCATGGTGTGATTCATGTTCTGCATGCGCTCCTGCATGTTCATCATGCCACCGCCTTGTTGTGCAGCGGAGGCCGCCATGCTGGTTATCATAAGAATTCCGAACACTACTGTTTTATGTTTCATTATCAATTTCCTCTTGTTGTCATAGATGTGCTTCAATTATGCGGTTGGCATCGCTCCTCGGGAGATAGCCAACCACCTTAACGCTCCTTTACTATTCACTCTCCGATCAGTCTTCAAGTTCGCGTCTCTTTTCCTGGTATTCCTCCTGATCGATTTCACCGCGCGCATAACGCTTTTCCAGGATCGATAGCGCACTGTCTTTCCAGCGGCCGCCGCGCGGAGCATTACCCGCCATCATGGCTTTCACTGCAGCAACTATCACCACGATCACAAGCAACCAGAATATCCACATAAAACCGCCACCAAAAAACATGCTGCCACTGCCACTCATCATGTCAGCTCTCCATGAAGTCGTGGATGTACACCAGCTCTTCCACCGGGAGCACGGCAATGATCCCTTCGCTCTCGAGTCCTTTGTGTACGGTTCGGGCGATCGCTCTCACCACCTCGTCCGCCTGATCCGCTGGCGTGAATATCTCCACGCGAACGCAAT
>JAQICG010000011.1 GCA_027858635.1 Gammaproteobacteria bacterium
GATACCGAAGCGCAGCAGGTCGATTTGCGGGTGATTACCGCGAGTAACCGAAATCTGCCGGAAATGATAAAATGTGAAGAGTTTCGTCAGGATCTTTTCTACCGACTGAAGGTTATCGATATTGCACTGCCTGCTCTGCGTGAGCGTCGTCAGGATATCCCCCTGCTGGCCAACTTTTGTCTCAGTCGTCACTCCACCCGCCTGGGTAAATCACTGAATGGCATGTCTACCAAAGTGCTGGGCGTGTTGATGCGACATGACTGGCCGGGGAATGTGCGCGAGCTGGAAAATGTGGTGCTGAGCATGACCATTATGGCAACAGGAAATCGGGTCAACGAAGAGGCATTGCCGGCTGAGCTGGCTGAAGATGACGGCTCGCAATTGCGTGCGCTGGATTTTGTGGCGCCGCAAAGTCTGGAAGAGATTGAAGCCTACTTTATTCGTAAAACATTGCGCGAACAGGGCAGCGATCGGACTTTGGCTGCGGAGATACTCGGCATCGATAAATCGACCCTGTGGCGCAAAGTGAAACGTTACAAAATAGAGGAATGAAAATGTTGCGTATTGTACTCCTGCTACTGTTTTCAACATCCGTTATGGCTCAGGATGATCAGCGTTTATGGGAGACCATCGAACAGTTGAAACAGCGTATAGAACGCCTGGAAACCAATGCCGGGCTGGCTGATAAATCGCGGCCGTCTGAAGCCGGACCAACAGCTGCTACCGCCGGCTCGGAAATGGCAGCCTCGGCAACCACGTTTAGCCGTTACTGGCTGTCACAAAATTCAGATTTTGAGGCAAGTGCCGAAGCGCCGTTGCGGGAAGGCCGGATGGCACTGGGGCCGGTTATTAAACTGAATCCCGAGGACTACGGATATAGATACAGCGGATTTTTTGATGAGCGTTCCGATCCCTCGCGCTACCCGGTTGCGGCGGTTTCATTTGAAGGCGAATTGATGATAGCGCAGAGCGGCCCCTATCAGCTGGTCGTTAAGCCTACACCACCGCGCGAGGTCGGCGGCGCGGGCAATGTCGAGATAGCCGTTGAGATTTCCATAGGCGGGGAAAATGTGCTCACACTGCCTTTTACCGACAGTCTGGCTACACAGCAGAAAGAAATAGAAATAATGGCGGGGCGCCGGCCACTGAAACTAAATATAGTTGCGCGTTCGCCGGGTTTCGGCCCCAGCCCGACTCGCTCACTCGTTTATATCGGCCTGCAAGCTGAAAACGATATTGCCGCCTCTCCCATCAAGTCCTATCTGGTGTCGGGTAGGAAGAAATAAGCATAGTGATATCGCAGTTGAAATTTAATAAACGACGGTAATTACTCGCCGCATTTGTAAATATCAAAGCTCATCTTTCCTTCTTCGGCCGGACCTTTGGCGACAATGGAATCACCGCCCAGTTCAGCAGCGCGGTTTTTTGCAGCAACGATCAGGTCTTCGGTAACCGCTTCATCTTCACGGGTAATGATGCCCACCTTGTAGGTAACGGTCGCATCAGTTGTGCCCAGTTTCAGGCAATCCGTAACATTAAAGGGTTTTACCAGTGTGACCTGCTGAGCCTCTTTGGTGGGCTCGATCCAGGTGCAGGCGGGCAGAATGGCGATAGCGAGAAACAAGGCGTAATGGTTCAATTTCATGGGTAATAATTCCTGAATTTATTGAGGGCTAATTAGGTAAATTAACACAAGTTATAGAGCAATCAAAACTCTGCGGGTAGATATATAGTACCAATTACGGATATAGTGTGTACGAGATAGATGTGGAGAAGTCTTGAAGTATGCATATACCGTTTTGATCAAACCTGAATTTCATTTGAGAGATTGTCTGTTTTTATGCTGAAAGGGGGGGGTGACAAGGACTGAATTGAGTGATATCCATGATCAGGAAAGGGTGTACTCTATGCCTCCGGTCGGTACAATCAATTCGATGAAATAGATAACTCCCGATGATCAGCAGAAATGCGACAATTGAAATTATGAACAGGGTAAACGTAATGAATAAAACAGTAACAGTAATGGTAATGGGTTTAATGCTGACCGCCGCGCAGGCAAGTGCGGAAAGTCTGGATACGAACAAAATATATTTGGGCGGCGGGATTGGCTTTAACGATATTAATGATAATTATTATGATGATGATGCGGTTGGGTTTCAGGTGTTTGCAGGCATACCTCTGCCCGTTAAAACAGAAAGCGTGGAATTATCAGTAGAGCTGGGATATATGGACAGCGGTGATTTTGATCGAAGCACACCTTCTAAATCTACAAGAAAAGTTAACGGCCTGTGGGGTGCGGCGGTGGCTGAATTACCTTTAAACAATAATAATGTCAGTTTGCTGGGTCGCCTCGGTCTGGATATTGGTGATGATGATGGCCTTATGGCTGGCGTGGGTATTGGATTTGCAATGAGTCAGAAGATGGATCTACGGCTTGAGTATGTGAGTCGCGACCACATCGACTCGCTTCAGCTTAATCTGGTGTTTCGTCAGTAATTTTAGCTCTGATAAAAACGGATAAGCGTTAACATGCTTAAGTTTTATGAATTAAGAAAGGGTGCATGCCCGAGTGGCACTTACTTAAGGCCCCAAAGCCGAATAGAGCGTCATTCCGGCATGTTTCTGGCCGGAATCCAGAGTTTAAAACCGTGGATTCCCGACAAAAGCAT
>JAQICG010000391.1 GCA_027858635.1 Gammaproteobacteria bacterium
TTTTTTGTTAGATCATCGCGGCGGGTGCGGCGTACAAATTCAGGGCCATTCATACCCGGTAGCATCCAGTCCACCAGCATCACATCCGGCAACATTACTCCCAGTTTTTCCAGTGCCATATCCGCATCTTCGGCTTCGACGACGGCATACCCGGATTTTTCCTGTGAAAAACGTAGCATTTCACTAATCTCCGAATCATCTTCGACTACCAGTATGTGTTTACTACTCATTCGATCCTGATCTCATCGTTTTCAAGATGTACATTAGAATACTAAATTGTGACAACTTTATGACAGCTGTTCATGATGATACTATGTTTTTGATGATATTCAGTAACAGGAAGGCGCAAGCCGTTACTAAACTCAGCTTTGGAATCTACGACGGAAATACGGTGATACCTTCAGGCTCAAGCTGTTGTTGCTTTATTCTGATCAAGGCCAGATTAATGGCGCGTCGTGCCTTACCCAATCTACGCACTACATGCAGACATTAATTCCGGTTTTCTCTGCGCTTTCTGCGGTGAACAATCTTTTTATCTCTACCTTACAAACTTATTTATTCATGTCTTTCTCAAACTCCACATAGGTT
The DNA here is from genome assembly GCA_027858635.1 of Gammaproteobacteria bacterium. Lineage (GTDB taxonomy): Bacteria > Pseudomonadota > Gammaproteobacteria > SZUA-229 > SZUA-229 > LH-M37. The sequence goes on from JAQICG010000391.1 coordinate 589, forward strand.
CCGGGAATCTGAATGTATCGCAATAGCGTTGATGTTTTTCTGTAATCATGCCGGCGCAATAAGTCGGTTAAGTTCAATCCGATGCCGACATACAAGTTACGTTCTCTGGTTTCCATGTGATCGCTGAAACCGCGGCTGTAATAGCCGGCGTGTATTTCAATGTGTTTCAAAAAGCTGCTTCTAAAATATTCAAAGCCATTCAGTTTTAAGGCGAGCAGGTATTTGGAATTTTCATAGTCAGTTGTAAAGTCACTGTGATTAGGATGAAAACCGTACTCCCAGCGTAAATCAATTTTGCTCGCCCAGTCCGGCTTGAGGTACAGATAATAGCCGAGCAGTGAGCCGACACTGTTGGCGATGAAATCTTCTTTGGAAAATCCATACGGACTGAATGAGTCACCGGCTTCCATATAGCCGAGGATCATCAGTGATGATAATGCGCCGTATAAGGCCGCATCATCTTTATTGATGCACCAGGTCTCATATAAATACGAGAGTCCGTGTGCTGTGACATAGCTGGTGTACAGGTGGCCGAGCTTGTCGGCACCGCCGCTGTCGGTGTCATTTTGAAACCAACCTTCGGAAGTGGCTTTGGGTGAGTTACTGAAGTAATCCCATTTGGCAATGCCCCAGGCGGTAACGACCCCGATGCCGGCCAGATTTGCCCTGATGACGCGCCGTTGCTGTTGCTCTAATGAAGTCTCAGTGCCGCAATCATCAACTTGTGCGACGGCATGATAACTGATCGCAAATAATAGTATTAACGTATTTCGGGCATTTTTTGAGGCTATTATTTGCACAATACACCATCGGACATCACTTTTTTAAAGTGTAGCTCAAAGCCTGATATCTTAGCCACAATTTACCTATGATAAACTTGCCTCCGCAGAGGGCGCCTGATCAGAGTAATATTTCACGGTCGTTGGCCCGAATCAAATAAAAATACTGTAAACTATCTTTTTTTGCCGCCGTTTTTTCATAGCCGGGATGCTTAAGCGGGGCTCGTACATACTAACCAGGGTATTATTAATGAGTGAGTTAAAACAAACAGTTAAACACCCGCAGGCCATATCTGAGCAGGAAGATTTTACGGTAAAAGTGGGCCTGGCTGAGATGCTCAAGGGTGGCGCGATTATGGATGTCACCAATGTTGAACAGGCGAAAATTGCCGAAGATGCCGGCGCGATTGCAGTAATGGCACTGGAACGTATTCCCTCGGACATTCGTAGAGACGGCGGGGTGGCGCGTATGTCCGATCCGGATATGATCCGCCAGATTCAGGCCGCTGTATCCATCCCGGTGATGGCCAAGTGCCGTATCGGGCATTTTGCCGAGGCACAAATTCTACAGGCGCTGGAAGTTGATTTTATCGACGAGAGTGAAGTGCTGACTCCCGCGGATGAAGCTAATCACGTCGCCAAGCATGACTACAAGGTTCCCTTCGTCTGTGGTGCCACCTGTCTGGGTGAAGCCCTGCGCCGTATCGGAGAGGGAGCTGCCATGATGCGCACCAAGGGTGAAGCGGGCAGCGGTAATATCGTCGAAGCGGTGCGTCACATGCGCACCATTCAAAATGAAATGAAACGCCTGACCATTCTCGGTAAAGAGCAGCTGATGAGCGCCGCCAAGGATATGGGTGCGCCTTACGATCTGGTCTGCTATGTCGCCGAGCATGGCAAATTACCGGTGCCGAATTTTTCTGCCGGCGGCATTGCCACGCCTGCCGATGCGGCGCTGGTGCGTCAGCTGGGTGCGGAAGCGGTGTTTGTTGGTTCGGGTATTTTTATGTCGGAAGATCCGGCGGCCCGCGCAGCGGCCATCGTTAAAGCCACCACCTATTTTGATGATCCTGAAATTTTGCTCCAGGTCAGCAGTGGCCTTAAATCGGGCATGAAAGGCCTGTTGATGCATGATATTTTACCCGAGGATCGCCTTGCCACCCGTGGCTGGTAAGTCAGGCGGGTGTGCTGTTGAGTTGCGTTAATGTCTAATGTTGTAGGTGTGCTTGCCCTGCAGGGAGCCGTTGATAAACATCTCGAGATGCTGCGGGCGATGGACGTTGATTGCCGGCGGGTGCGCTTTGCACATGAGCTGGATGATTGTGTCGCCCTGATTATACCCGGCGGTGAATCGACAACCATGAGCCTGCTGATTCAGAAGTTCGATCTATACGATAAACTGCGTGAGTTTGCGACAAAAAAACCGGTAATGGGAGTCTGTGCCGGCGCGATCCTAATGGCGGAGCAGGTCGATGATGCTAGAGTAACCCCGCTCAACATTATGCCGATTTCGGTGATGCGTAATATTTACGGCAGACAGGTGAGCAGTTTTTCCACCGATCTGCATTTGCAATGTGATGCACAAGGTCTGGCTTATCGGGCGCATTTTATCAGGGCGCCCAGTATCGAATCGAACAGTGAAAAGGTCGAAGTCCTGGCGCAATATAATGGTCAGGCTGTAATCATGAGAATGGGGCGGCACATGGCGCTCACTTTTCATCCTGAGTTAACTGATGATAATCGTATTCACGCGTGCTGGCTGAAAGGATTTCATCCTGCATTTAAATAGGTGCTGTTATGCAAACTCCGAATTCAACTGTTTCATCAAGCCCAAAATTACCGAAGCCATTTTCTCTGCCCCTGAAGATATTGCCGCAGGCATTACATAATCGTTTTCTTGCTAATATTATTAACAGAATTTTAGTGAATGATCTGAATGAAGGTGAGCTGGGTTTTTTACAGGATAAATCAGTCGCCATCGAGATTAGTGATATCGGTATGTGTTACCAGATGACACTGTCCGGAGTCAGGCTGGTCGGCGCAAATGTGCAGGTTGATAATGACCTGACTGTGAGAGCGTCGTTATATGATTTCATGTCGATGGCAAGCCGACAGGTCGATCCCGATACACTGGTCTTCCAGCGCCGCCTTGTCATGGAAGGTGATACCGAACTCGGGCTGGGGCTGAAAAATTATCTCGATGGCATGGATGTCGAAGCATCCAGAGCGCTGAGTCTGGTGGAAACAGTCTCAAAGAAAACTATGCCGGTTTATAAAAAACTGTTTGGTTAAAGTTGAGTTTTTTGAAAACCGTTGGGCTTTCTGTGTCAGCACAACCTCTTAAATCTTTTTCACCGCAGAGGCGCGGAGAAAAGCTTAATTTTTTATATAATTT
>JAQICG010000195.1 GCA_027858635.1 Gammaproteobacteria bacterium
ATTCAGGCCATTCTCGTTGATAATAGCAGACAGTCGAGTCAACCATTGCTGCCAGCCTTCTTTGGAAACATTTTCATAAATACGAATGCCGACTTCGCCGGGATATGGTGGCGCATCCAGTCCTTCGGCTTCTTTTTTTAAAACTACACACTGTACTGTTCTAGTCATGACTACCTCTTACTGCTTAATGATCAAATTCGATACTTGGTTTAATAACTCTACTTTAATATTCTAACTGGATTCATATTTTTTCAGTAACACACCATCATCGCCACAACAGTCGGCAGCACATTTTTTGGTTTGGTGTACCGCTTCAGCGCTACTGCTCAGGTAAAATTCAACTGTAAGATTTTCATCAGCGCAATCACAGCCTTTGTCATTATACACATAAATATTATTCAGCCCTGCCCGCACCGCTTCGTCTCTAGCCTGAAACAGCATAATCTCCGGTGTTGCCGGAACATCACTCAGTTTATAGGCGGGAAAAAAACGAGTGATATGCCAGGGACTGTCCGACCCGAGATTATCGCGGACCCAGCAGGCAATTTTATAGTGCTCTTCAGCGCTGTCATTTTTACCCGGTATGATATTGGTGCGCGTCTCTACATGTATACCGAGTTGCTGCGCTTTTTTAATTGAATGCAGCACATCCTTCACTTTTGCCGACTTACAGATATCTTTGTAGAAATCATCACTCATACTTTTAATGTCTGAACACAGAACATCGATGTGGGGCGCGATCAGTTCCAGCGCTTCATCGGTGATAAAACTATTGGAAACATAAACCGTATAGAGGCCCGCTGCATGCGCCAGCTCGCAGACATCGAGCACGTACTCCAGCCAGACTGCGGGCTCTGAATAGGTAAAGGCTATGCCCTCAACGCCAGCGCGCAACGCGGCATCCACCAGTGCCTGCGGTGGCACCCACGCCTCCTTGGATTCACCTTTCGCCAGGTCATCCAGAGCACTCACGCCCCAGGATATTTCCAAATTGTGACAGCCGCCACAGCGGAAGCTGCAACCGTAACTTCCCACCGACATCACTTGCGTACCGGGACGGTAATGCTTCACCGGCTTGTCTTCGATAGCATCAATACTGATGGCCGAAATAATGCCATAAGAGAGGTTATACAAGGTGCCGTTACGATTAACGTGGGCCTGACAAAAGCCTCTCTGGCCATGACCAATTTTACAACGCCATAGACACAGATTGCAGCGAGTGGTGCCGTTGTCCAGCTTCTCCTGTAAACGGGTTTCGATCAATCGATACTGTGTACCATTAGTAGTCATAGTTAACTCCTACAGGTGAATAACTTCCAGACCCAAATCGCCTGTTATTTTATACGTGGCCGCACTGGTGATAACAGCAGTGCTGGCTTTGTCTGCCTGCAAATAGGTTTCAGTGACTCGCTTCAGATCATCCAGCGTAACGGCCAGCACACGCTCTCTGGCTGCCTGAAGCTTTTCACGTGTTCGGCCGTGCAGGCTATTATGAAAGGCGTGGCGCGCTTCACCAGCCGGTGAACCGGGTTTGTCCATAGCCCCGATCACGCCTAGAATCGCTTCTTCGAGCTGCTGTGGTTCGTGCTTGTTAGTTAACACCCACTCAATGGCCCGATCAAAATCTTCCAGTGTTTCAGCTAAACGCGGATCACGATACGAAAAGAATTTGAACGCCGCGATATTGGAATCATGAGTGGCACCGCCACCATAGGCACCGCCCTTTTCACGAATCGCGGTGTGCAGACAGCCATTGCGCATGAAACCGCCCAGTACTGACAGGGCCGCAGCATCGGGATGCTCCATAGGAACCGTGGGATAAGCTTTGGCACAGAAATTCACCTGCGTATTGGCCACCCACATCTGCTTGACCGGATGATGTTTTTCCGCCAGTGAAAATGCCTTAACCGAGGCTGTTGGCGTTTCTGCTGACCACACCTTTTCAAACTCATTCACCAGTGAATCGACCTTGTCAGACTCGACAGTCAGCATATAGCGATGCGATGAAGCCATGACCTGCTGGTGCACTCCGGAAAGAGCCTCAGCAAACTGGGCAATCGACTGTGCGGCATTATCGCCATGATTAGCTTCATCGAGTTGTTTGATATAACGAATGGCTTCCAGTCCGCCAAAGCGATGTGACAATGCCGCCACAGGACTCATACCACTACCGGCTGCGGTCATGGCTAGCACATGACCGCTGCCTGTAACACTGCGCTCACGCTGTGCACGTTGCTGGGAAATCAGCTCTTTCATGCGGTCATGCTCGTCAAAACGCACCGTATGAATAGTGTCGCGCATCAGTGTCGCGAGCCGACCATTATTTCTGTTGAGTGCCTTGCCCGCAAACAGAAAATACGCACTGGTAGACTGCACATCATTGGTGGCGGCCTTAATACTGGACTGCGCCTGTATACCGCCGCTCATACTGGACTGTAAATCCTGCATTTTCAGATAATCATTATCGCCACAGCCGAGCTCGGTCAGGGCGGAAGAATAGTAGGGCAGCAGGTCGAGCTGCGCTTCGGTCAACTCCGGCAGATCTATAGCCAGTTCGTGATAGACCAGGCCGTTGGTGCCCTGGGCATAAAGCTGTGAATCTGTGCCTGCTATTTTCCGTGGCTGTGCTTCAGGAATAGATAATTCAGCCGGTACATCTTCAAGCCCCACTTTGGGCAATACATCAGGATCATCAACCTGCTCCTGACGTTGTTCCAGATCGGCAGCGCGCTGAATTATCCGCTGCTTGTCGTCATCAGTGAGAGCGGACTTAATCGAGGCCAGGCGCTGTTTTTCAGCCTGTTCTTTACGTGCACTCAGTTCGGTATCAGGGCGCAGTGTCAGGCGTACGCGATGCTGGTTATCCAGCAAATACTCTTTAACTAATTGTTTGATGAATTCTGGATCTTTAATTTGCTCACGCAATGATTCAATCACCGGATCCAGATCAAAGACCGCCGAGGGATCACTGCGATGAATCGCTGCGGTCAGGCCTTCCATAATGAGCTGTAGGCCAAAGGGAAAACCGTCACCGCCGATTTCGCGCTGACTGATTTCAAGCTGATGCAATACCGATTCCAGACGGTCATGACTGATACCGTTTTGCGCCACATCCTCAAGCACCGACAGCACCAACTGCTCGAACTCTACGGCATGCTCAACTTCACTGCCTTCAAGGCCGCAGACGAAACACATTTCGTAATTGGAATCTTCAAGGCCACACAGTGGCGAAGGCGAGCTACCGAGTTCAGATTTTTCCAAAGCATAGCGCAACGGTGATGAGCTGTTGTCGAGAAGCACCTGAGTCAATAGATTTGCCTTCATCATTTCATCCAGCGAGGTACAGGGCCCTAATAGCCATGACAGGACGTGATGGGTTTTCGCTTTAGCGGTGTCACCAGCGCTTAAGTCATAGGCATAAGCTTCTTCAACAGCGTGGGGGGACAAATACCTTTTTTCCGGCTCGACGGCAATATGCACATCCAGCTTATCGAATTCAGAAAGCGCCTTTTCTTCAAAGGTTTTCTGATGATCCGCCGCAGCCATATCACCAAAGGTCATAAATACCGCATTGCTTGGATGATTATGCGTTTTAT
>JAQICG010000264.1 GCA_027858635.1 Gammaproteobacteria bacterium
TCAATATTTTTACGAAAAAAGGGATCGTCTAAAACACTCAGCAGCTTATCTCTCGATACTGTCTGCAAAACCACCCAGGGATTTTTAGTTAGATGCCATAACACAGGATCCAGCTGTTGCCATATCTGATCGGAGGCATGATTCCATGACGAACGCATATCCAGCGCCAGTTCGGCAAGAACGTCGTAGCCCTCCACGTCCGTAGTTATATATCGCTGCTTCGGGTGTTTGATTAGTGTTGGTTCACTCATGGCTTTTCCTTATAAATTATTCGGGACACGCTCTTCGAGTGTACCTGTCTAAATTTTTTCGTTGCGTCCTTCTTCCGTAATTTTACTCACGACTTACAGATCAGTTATCAACTATGACAAACCTGCTATGGAACTTTATTATCATTTCCACATTACATTAGCATTTTCCTGAACTGCAGCAGTAAGCAGATTAATGAGTGGCTGCGCCCGAGTTGTTATGCCCACGGCTGGCTCATCTTCATCCTCAACGGGCGGCGATGTGTTCTCAGATCCAATTGCAGTGGTTAATCGATTCAGTGCCGCAGGGATGTCTTTCGACACAATTGCACTTGGCACCGTTCCGCTGTGCCCCATCATTTTTAACAAAGTAAGAGCATCTTCCCTGAGCATAGTGATATCAGCATAAGCTTTAGTGGTAAATGTTACAGGCATGCAGTTCTCCTCGAATGAATAATTGTTTCCGCTTACACATTAACATTAACAGGAGTACATCCGCATATACTTATCCGCCAGTACGCTGTGGCGACGAACTACTTAACACCTGCGTTTTTACTTAAGCGCTATTATTCGACGCAAAGCACCAGCTCGCCAGATAATTGAAAATTATTTCAAGGAATCTGGCACGCAAGTTACGATGAAAAAAGCTGCGCAAATTAGCCACATGAGCCGTGACAATTGATGAATGCATATTTATTGCGAATAACCTCGCTATCTCACTCAACCCCCGGCATCACCTCATGGCCACCTGTTTGCAGAACCACTTCTGGTTAATGATGAGTAGCCATTTCACTGTCTATTTCCGATTGCGCCTGTAGCCAGTCATTTACCGCATCGCCCCCTTCGAAGTGTCGATGTTCTGCCAGATAATAGGCCGCTTCTGCGATCATGTGTTCACGTTGTTCCTGAGTAAGATCATCCGATGAAAGCATCTGCTTTCCGAATCCGGGAACTTTCCTGGTTTTTTGTTTCTGTATGGGCATTTATTTAAACTCCCGATGAAATTAATGATAAAAAACAAATTTGTGCAGTGCTGGTAACCACACCAGGCACTGCTACGTAACTCATGAACTCATACCCACAAAAGATATACATGAATGTTGCGGAGTCAACGTCGACACTGAACTTATAAGCTATGATTGTGGGCGCATCACACCACATAAAGTTTGGTTTTAAGCCTCTAAAAAAAGTATTACTACTAACACGTTATCCCTTTCAGGCCTCAAACCGTTCACTTCCCATTACCCACGTTTTATTGGTGGCTTCACTTAATACTTCGAGCGTGATCTCCGCAATACCTGCACAGAATAACGGGTAATTAGCAGATTGAGCTCGATATAACGCGCAGATCAATAAATACTGCTCGCTGTTAATCAACATTGCCCTGTAACGCCCTTCACACATGCCCTGAGGAAGAAGCAAGCCAATAAAACCATATAACTCATGTGTGAATTCGAGACTCACTGCAGTGAGTCCGACCTTGTTTTTCCAACAGCCCTCATGATATAAGAACAATAATTTATCTAATCACAACTCATGCACATGAGTTTAAGGATAGCGGTCATGCCTCATGATTTTTATAAACCAGCAGTGACACTTAACCCTGAGCCAGAGCTTAATCATCTTCTGGGAGCATTGCCCCCGAGGCGCTTGCTCGCCTGCTGCCGCATCTGAAACTGATAGATCTACCGTTGGGTCAGGTTATCTATGAATCCGGTATGGAATTGAAGCGGGCTTATTTTCCTCTGCCGGGCTGCATTATTTCCATGCTCTGCGTTATGGAGGATGGCTCCTCGGCAGAAATAGCTGTGGCGGGTAAAGAAGGTCTGGTGGGCATCGCTCTGTTTATGGGCGGCAATAGCACCACCAGTCGGGCGGTGGTGCAAAGCGGGGGGCAGGCGTATCACGTGAATGCTGCGTCGCTGAACAATGAATTCGAAAGACACGGCGAGCTGCAATATATATTATTGCGTTACACCCAGGCGCTGATCACGCAGATATCGCAGACTGCAGTGTGCAATCGGCATCACTCAGTAGATCAACAACTCTGTCGCTGGCTGTTATTGAGTCTGGATCGCCTGTCACATAACGAACTTATCATGACCCAGGAATTAATTGCCAACATGTTAGGAGTGCGCCGTGAAGGCGTGACCGAGGCGGCGGTAAAATTGCAACGGCTCGGTCTGATCCACTACCGCCGCGGACATATTGAAATTGTGGATCGTGCAGGATT
>JAQICG010000302.1 GCA_027858635.1 Gammaproteobacteria bacterium
GCCCTGGCCGAACTGGAAAAGCTGAAACAGAAAGGCTTGATTCGGGCATTCGGCATGTCCAGCAAAACCGTCGAAGGCGGCCTCTGGGTTGTTGAAAACTGTGATGTGGTGATGGCGACCTGCAATCTCGAATACAATGAAGAGCAGGCCGTTTTGGACAGAGCCGGAGAACTGCATAAAGGCGTGGTCATCAAAAAAGGGTTGCTGAGCGGTTATGCCGGTGTTGCAGAAGGGGGTCACGGCATAGAAAAATCTTTTCAGCATGTGCTCACTCAACCTGCGGTGAGCAGCATGATCGTCGGCACCATCAACACCCACCACCTGCGAAAAAATGTCGACATTGCCGAGCAGTACAGTTTGGTCAGCGCATAAATCATGTCCGATACGCCCAGACGCTATTTGATTGTCGGCCCCTCCTGGGTCGGCGATATGGTGATGGCGCAGTCTTTATTCATCACGCTGAAAAAACATTATCCGGATTGCATTATTGACGTGATTGCGCCTGCATGGTCGCTGCCGATACTTGAGCGAATGCCGCAGATTAACCGCGGTATAGCACTGGCGGTTGGGCATGGCGAATTTTCACTGCTACGCAGAATCAGGTTAGGCAGGTCATTGCGCAAGCACGCTTACAGCCACGCCATCGTACTGCCGCGCTCATGGAAATCAGCGCTGGGCCCCTTTTTTGCCGGCGCAAAAGTGCGCACCGGCTATCGCGGCGAAATGCGCTACGGTCTGCTCAACGACATACGCCAACTGGATAAAAACCGGCTCAAGCAGACCGTGCAGCGCTTCGTGGCACATGCTTATGACAGCGACTTCAATCAGGTTCCGGACATTCCTTTTCCCCGTCTGGAAGTGGACACAAGCAATTGCGAACGGTTAATTAAAGAGCTGGGTCTTGATCTTGTCCGCCCGGTAATCGCCATGATGCCAGGTGCCGAATACGGCCCGGCAAAACAGTGGCCGGAAAATCATTATCGGCAACTCACAACGCTGTTGCTCGATAAAGGCTATCAGGTCTGGGTAATTGGCTCAGCCAAAGAGAAGGCGCTCGGCGATGCCATTACCGCAGGGCAGGGGACGCACGCAATTAATCTCTGCGGCCGCACCGAACTGGTCGACGCCGTTGACCTGCTCTCCTGCGCCGAGCAGGCGGTAACCAACGATTCCGGCCTGATGCACGTAGCGGCTGCTGTGGGCATCAAACTCAATGTGATTTATGGTTCATCAACACCGGACTATACGCCGCCGCTGACAGATAACGCAGTGATTCATTATAAAAATCTGTATTGCAGTCCCTGTTTTAAAAGGGTCTGTCCGTTAGGTCATACCAATTGCTTGAATTATATTGAATGTGAAGACGTACTGATAAAAATTATTGGTTGATATGGAAAATAAAAAAACAGTTGCAGTGATGTGCTTCTCTGGTAACAGTGGGGGAATGGAGATTGATTCCATCAAGCTGGCGCGCCTGCTAAATGAAACCTGTGATGTAACATTGTTTTGCAAAAAAGATTCATTTATACATAATCAGCTAAAGAATCAGTCACAGATTAAGTTTGTTCCTGTGAATTTCATGAGTCGCATCTTTAGTCTGTCAATGTTTTTCAGTGTAAGAAAAGAAATAAAAGCTAGACGAATAAGTAATGTGATTTTTTTTGGATCTTCAGAGTTAAAAACGCTTTATGTCACGTTTTTAGGTTTTCCCATGAATGTTATCGTTCGGCATGGAACCACGAAGTCGCATAAAAAAGCCGGGTTTCTATATCGAATCATTTATTCGTATGTCAACTATCATATTGCGCTGTCAAAACATCTTCTTGCAAATGTAAAAAAAATTGTGCCACAAGCGCCTGAGGCCGCATATAAGATTATATATCCGTCTTACCAGGTTAAAACGAAGACAGATGGAATAACTGCGAGCGTGCCACATGATGATTTGCGGATAACGCATGTAGGACGAATCGCGCCAGGAAAAGGCCAAATCGATGCAGTTCGGGCCTGTGCAAATCTCTATCACAAAAAAATACCTTTTCAGCTGGATCTGCTTGGAGGCACGGAGGGCGAAAAGAATATTTCAGTGGTGCAGTCAGAGATAAAGGAAGCTGCTTTTTCCGATCATGTGCACATGAGGGGGCATGTAAGCAATGTCACGGATTACCTGAGAATGACAGATATTTTTCTTTTCCCGAGTGAGGGCGAAGGCATGCCGAATGCATTCATCGAGGCAATGCATAATGGCGCAGTCTGCATAGCGTATAAGAATACTGTTTTCCCGGAATTCGTTGAAATGGGTTTTTATATTCATTTAGTAAGTGACGGTGATATTGATGCGTTATCACAAAAACTAGTACAGATAGCGATAAATATTAAGGATGAGAAGATGATGTCAGAAAATAATGTTGAACTAGTTGAAAGCTACTTTCAGGTTAAAGAAGAGCTGGCGCAATGGCTGAAGATATTGGCATAGCATTTGGTGATTGATATGAATGTGTCGAAAAAGTCAGTA
>JAQICG010000384.1 GCA_027858635.1 Gammaproteobacteria bacterium
GCTTTAGCCTTTTACGTGGATGATTGTTTGTTTAAAGGTAGAGTGACTTAATGCAAAAGTCCATGTGTAAATTGACTCTCAGCTTTTAACATGCACCATGCTTTTCATTGAATGCTGAATATGATTTATAAATATTAAGGTTTTCACTGCGCCTCTGCGGTGAAAAGGGTTCATTATTAAGATTCAATATACCGTTTTCTTAATTCACGCCGTAAGACCTTGCCCACATGCGTGCGGGGCAGTTCGTCGGTGAAGTGTATGATTTTGGGCACCTTGTAACCGGTCAGGTTTTCGCGGCAGTAATTTATGATGACCTCTTCAGAAAGATCAGGGTCTTTTTTGACGACAACCGCCATGACTGTCTCTCCGCTGTTTTCATCGGGTGCGCCGACTACGCCGACGTCGGCAACGCCATCCAGCTCGCCGATAACGGCTTCGATTTCGCTGGGGTAAACATTAAACCCTGAGACTGAGATCATGTCCTTGATGCGGTCGACCAGTTTCACGAAACCCTGTGCATTCATGACCCCGACATCGCCACTGTGTAACCAGCCGTCGGCGCTGAGTATGTTGGCGGTTTCGCGTGGGCGTTTCCAGTAGCCGCGCATCACCTGCGGGCCGCGTATGCAGATTTCGCCGGTCTCGCCCAGCTTCAGTTCATTCCACTCATCGTCCTGAATGGAAACTTCGGTGGAGGAGATGGGCAGGCCGATCATGCCGTTGAACTCTTCCAGGTTCATCGGGTTAACGCAGGCGGCGGGGGAGGTTTCGGTCAGGCCGTAGGCTTCGATCAGGGTAACGCCAGTGACCTGCTTCCAGCGCTGCGCCACCGAGCGCTGTATCGACATGCCGCCGCCCAGGGTGAGCATCAGTCTGGAGAAGTCGACATGTTTGAATTCGGGGTGATTGAGCAGGCCGTTAAACAGGGTGCTCACGCCGGTAATGGCGGCGAATTTCAGATTTTTGATCTCTTTGACAAAGCCGTTGATGTCGCGCGGGTTGGTAATAAGGTAATTCATCCAGCCGTGTTTGATGAACGTCAGGCAGTTCGCGGTGAGTGAAAATATATGGTACAGCGGCAGGGCGGTGATGATCATTTTCGGTTGATCGCCGATGCTGGGTTTGATCCAGGCCGAGGCCTGCTGCATGTTGGCGACCATGTTTTTATGCGTCAGCACCGCGCCTTTCGCCGGGCCGGTAGTGCCGCCGGTGTATTGCAGAAAGGCGATGTCCTCATGGCTGCACGGCACCGTGCTGAAGCGATGTCGCGCGCCGTGTTTTAATGCCTTTTTAAACCTGACCGCGCCGGGCAGATGATAGCCGGGTACTTTTCTTTTCAGGTATTTGACCACCAGATTCATCAGGGTCGATTTGGGGAAGGGCAGCATGTCACCCATGCGGGTCACAATAATGTTCCTGACGGCGGTCTCCTTCATCACCTTCTCCAGCACATGGCAGAAGTTATCGACGATGATGATGGTGTCGGCTTCGGCATCATTGAGCTGGTACTTAAGTTCGCGGGCGGTATATAAAGGGTTAACATTAACCACCACCAGACCGGCGCGGAGAATGGCGAATATGGCAATGGGGCTCTGCAATAGATTGGGCATCATCAGCGCCACACGTTCGCCTTTTTTCAGGCCCAGATCATTGATCAGGTAGGCCGCCAGACGGGCGCTGTAAAAACTGATTTCGCGAAAGCTGAGGCTGTGACCAAAATTGGAGAAGGCGGGAAGCTCGGCATATTTTTCCACGCTCTGATCAAAAATATCAGCCACCGAATGAAACTCATCGACCGAGATATATTCAGGTACGCCTTGCTGATAACTGTCTAGCCACGGCTTCATTGTTTGCTCCTGTTAATGCCTGAATCACCAGAATCGATGAGGATAACGCGGTTAAGATTTTATTACATCCTGATAATAATTGATGATTTTAGATGCAGGCAGTGGCTTTGCTGAAGCGGGCTAATCCTGCCACCACAGTGACAGCGCCGGAACATAGGTGACGATCAGCAACCAGACGAACATCAGCAGCAGAAAAGGCAGGGTGGAGCGGAACAGTTTTATCACCGGCTGGCCGAAGCGCTGGCTGGCGATAAAAAGGTTGATGCCCATGGGCGGCGTGGAATAACCGATCTCAAGGTTGGCCAGAAAAATAACGCCGAGGTGAACGGGGTCGATGCCATAACGCAGCGCGATGGGGAGAATAATCGGCACGACCACGATGAGGGCGGAGAAAATATCCATCATGGCACCGACCAGCAGCAGGAACAGGTTGAGCAGCAGTAAAAACTGAAGCTTGCTGTCGATATGCTGCTCCAAAAAGGCAAGCATCTTCATCGGGATTTGGGCATCGATGAGCAGGTTGGTCAGCCCCAGCGCGATCAGCAGAATGATGAGCAGGCTGCCAAACAGCAGGCTGGCCTCGGTGAGCAGGGCAACGAACTGAGTGCGCAGATTTATTTCCCGGTAAATCACGGTTTCAATCAGCAATACATAGGCGACGGTGACGGCAGCCGCTTCCATGATGGAGACAAAGCCGCCGAAGATGCCGACGATAATCGCCACCGGCAGCAGCAGATCCCAGAGGCAGGCGCGCGCGCTGCGAAGCAGTAGCGAGAGCTGGAAAGGGGTGCGGGCAACGCTGTCATGATGGCCGACAAACATACTGTATATGGCCAGCATCAGCATCAGCAGCAGCCCCGGCACGATGCCGGCCATGAACAGATTTTCGATACTGACGCCGGCAACGATGCCGAAAACCAGAATGGCCAGACTGGGCGGAAACAGCAGCCCCAGCGAACCGGAGGTGGTGAGCAGGCCGAGCGAGAAATTATTGCGGTAGCCCTCCTTCTGGAGAATGGGGTAGAGCAGCC
>JAQICG010000056.1 GCA_027858635.1 Gammaproteobacteria bacterium
GAACTGCAAAGCACCAACGGCACCGAGGATAAGATCATTGTTCATGATGGGCCGGTATAACTGAGTAGCGCCTTCTTCACAAAACTGAAACAGACCTTTTTGCAGGGCTTTCATTTTCAGCGGGTCGCGCAGTTGTGCGCGGCGGAACAGTTCCGGGGCGAAATTGGGGATGCCGGTGAAGGCTAATTCTTCGCCCTGGGTGAAGGTGTCACCGATGCGCATGGTGCCGTGATTATGCAGGCCGATAATATCACCGGTGAAGGCTTCTTCTACATGCTCACGGTCTGAAGCCATGAATGTCAGCGCGTCGTTCAGCCTGATATCTTTACCGATACGCACATGCCTGACCTTCATGCCCCTGGTATAGGTGCCGGAACAGATGCGGACAAAAGCGATGCGATCGCGATGGCCGGGGTCCATGTTTGCCTGAATCTTAAAAACAAAACCGGTGAATTTTTCTTCTTCGGGTTTAACTTCACGGCTTTGCGTCATACGCGACTTAGGTGCGGGAGCATAGGTTTCCAGCGCATCGAGCAGTTCTTTGACGCCGAAGTTATTAATACCTGAGCCAAATAACACCGGCGTCATTTCACGGCTTTTATAGGCATCGATATCAAATTCATGACTTGCGCCCTTCACCAGTTCGATCTCTTCACGTAGCTCTTTCGCCGACTGACCTAAAATCTCGTCGAGCCGGGGATTATCAAGGCCTTCAATGACATCGCCGTGCTGAATTTTGCCACCGTGGGTGGCGCTGTACAGATGCACCCGGTTTTCGATGAGATTGAATACGCCTTTGAACTGCTTGCCCATGCCAATGGGCCAGGTGATGGGGGCACACTGGATAGTCAGGATGTCCTCAATCTCGTCCAGAATATCAATCGGGTCACGTGCTTCGCGATCCATTTTATTGACGAAGGTGATGATCGGCGTAGTGCGCAGACGACAGACTTCCATGAGCTTGATGGTGCGCTCTTCCACGCCCTTGGCGGCATCAATCACCATCAGCGCTGAGTCGACAGCAGTCAGCGTGCGATAGGTGTCTTCCGAGAAATCGGCATGGCCGGGAGTATCCAGCAAGTTGATAATGCACTTTTCATACGTAAACTGCATCACCGACGAGGAGACCGAAATGCCGCGCTGTTTTTCCAGCGCCATCCAGTCGGAGGTGGCATGAGTGGCGGCTTTGCGACCCTTGACGGTACCTGCTAGCTGGATGGCACCACCGAACAGCAGCAGCTTTTCTGTGAGCGTGGTTTTACCCGCATCGGGGTGCGAGATAATGGCGAAGGTTCGCCGGCGTTTAACTTCTTCCAGATATGTCATGGGCGCAGATTATACAGGAGCTAACACGGGGTAAAATACCTTTTCGTTCACCAACATGCTAACTGACTCAGTCAATTTTTAACGACAGGGCTCGATTGCTTTACCGATGCATTACACGCTAACGAGAGCCTTAGAGAAAACAGTCAGCCCAAATATTTGGCAAAAATGATGGCGTCCTCGCGACCGGAGTGGGCGTGGTAATAGGCTTTTCTTACGCCCAGTTCATGAAAACCTTCAGACTGGTAGAGCTCAATGGCCGACTGGTTGGAGCAGCGCACTTCCAGAAGAATCATATCCACGCCGGACTGTTCGGATTTCTGCATCATCAGGCGCAACAGCCCCCGCCCTACTCCCTGGCGTTGCATCGTGAGTTTGACGCAGAGATTAAGCACGTGCGATTCACCCGGCGCCATCATGAGAATGCCGTAACCGGCAATGGTCTCTCCCTGCAGGGCAAGCCAGCAGCGATTCAGCCGCAGACAGTCCTGAAATATTCCCCGGGTCCAGGGGTGAGAATGCGCTTCCGCTTCGATGGCCATGACCTGATCGAGATCGACTTTGGTCATGGTTCTGAAGCTGAGCTTATTGTCTGACTGGATTACCTCGTCTATAGCGATCGCTGTCTTTTGTGAATCTGCTGTCATCCGGCTAACAGCCTCTTCACCTGCAACAAATCCTGCCAGGCTTTTCGTTTTTCACTGGGCTTGTGCATCAAGTAGACAGGATGATAACTGGCGATTAGTACTCGACCTGAATAGCTATGTTGGATGCCGCGTAGTGCGCTGATTTTTTCCTTTGAGTCGAGCAAGGCCTGTGCCGCCACACGTCCCACTGCCAATATGACTTTGGGTTGTAGCAGTTCGATTTGGCGATGCAGATAATGCCGGCAATGCGCTAGCTCAGCCGGCAATGGGTCACGGCCATCAGGGGTGTGGCATTTGAGGATGCTGGTGATATAGACATCCTCTCTCTGCAAGCCTATCGCCTGTAACATCGCGCTGAGCAGCTGCCCGGCAGCACCGACAAAAGGCTCGCCCTGAGCATCTTCTTCCAGGGTCGGCGCTTCGCCGATCACCAGCAGACTGGCCGTCTGTTTACCGGCACCGAATACAGTCTGAGTACGCGTTGCCTGCAAGCCGCACTGGTCGCAATGCTGGACCAGCGCTTCGAGCTCAGGCCAGTTACAGCTCGAGAGATCGGGCTGAGGTGTTGCCTGTGTCGGTTTATCGACCGCCGTTGACTCGGCTGCACCCGGCTCGACCATGGGTACATCATCAACCGATTTTTCAGCCACCACCGGCTCAACGACCTCCTGAGCCGCGGCCACGGGTGCAGCTTCGGGTTGCAACGCCTCCCAGACCTGTATGCCCATGGCATCCAGATAATAGCGCCTGAGCTCTTCAGGCAGCATACAACCGTCAACTTGTTGCTCAGGCGCGGTCAAATTTATACATCACCCAGCTGGGGATGCTCCCTTTCATCCGAGCGTTGCAGCTTGTTCAGGGCATTGATATACGCCTTGGCCGAGGCGATAACGATATCGGTATCCGCACCCTGGCCGCTGACGATGCGCCCGGCCATTTCCAGTCTGACCGTGACTTCACCCTGGGCGTCGGTGCCGCTGGTAATGGCATTGACTGAATACAGCTGCAATTCGGACTCGCTGTTGATTACCGACTCGATGGCACGGAAAACCGCATCCACTGGGCCGCTGCCATCAGAGTTAGCCGCCACCTCATTATCGCCGACATTCAATATTAATGAAGCATAGGGAGTTTCACCGGTTTCTGAACACACTTTGAGACTGACTAACTTGAAGCGTTCGTTTTCCGCTGACCAGGTCGTCTCGGCCACCAGCGCCTGCAAGTCCTCGTCAAAGATATCGTGTTTTTTATCGGCGAGATCCTTGAAGCGGGAGAAGGTCTCATTCAACTCCTGCTCGGAGGAAAACTCGATATTCAGTTCTTTCATGCGGCCCTTGAACGCATTACGCCCGGAGTGCTTGCCCAGAACCATGCGGTTAGCGGCCCAGCCCACATCCTGAGCACGCATGATTTCGTAAGTCTCCCGACTCTTCAAAATCCCATCCTGATGGATGCCCGATTCATGCGCGAAGGCGTTGGCGCCAACGATAGCCTTGTTCGGCTGCACTGAAAACCCGGTAACGCTCGAGACCAGGCGGGAACAGGGCATAATCTGCGTGGTGTCAAGAGTGGTATCACAGGTGAAAATATCCTGCCGGGTACGCACCGCCATCACCACCTCTTCCAGCGCGGCATTGCCGGCGCGTTCACCTAAACCATTGATGGTGCATTCAACCTGGCGCGCGCCATTGAGCACAGCGGCCAGCGAATTGCCTACCGCCAGCCCCAGGTCATTATGACAATGCACCGAAAACACGGCTTTATCTGAATTGGGAATGCGCTCCAGCAAATTTTTGATTAACTCACCAAACTGCTCGGGAACGTTGTAACCCACGGTATCGGGAATATTAATGGTGGTTGCGCCCGCGTCGATCACCGCCTCAATGATACGGCAGAGAAAATCCAGCTCGGAACGACCGGCATCTTCGGGTGAGAATTCAACGTTGTCGGTCAGACCCCGTGCCTGCTTGACGGCCCGCACTGCCTGCTCCAGCACCTCGTCCGGCTGCATGCGCAGTTTCATTTCCATGTGAATCGGCGAGGTCGCGATAAAGGTATGGATGCGCGATGTCTCGGCGGGCTTGAGGGCTTCTCCGGCACGGGCGATGTCTTTTTCCAGTGCACGTGCCAGACCGCAAACCGTGCTGTCTTTAACGGCACGGGCGACGGCCTGCACCGATTCGAAATCACCCTGACTGGCAATCGGAAAACCGGCTTCGATGACATCCACGCGCATTTTCTCCAGCGCTCTGGCGATACGCACTTTTTCGTCGCGGGTCATGGAGGCGCCGGGACTCTGCTCACCATCACGCAGCGTGGTGTCGAAAATAATTAATTTGTTTTGACTATTTTTGCTCATGGTCTACTCCGGCAAAAAACACCTTGCAAGGTTTTATCTAAAAGATAGAAGAAATAATTGATGCGCGTTTCGTCTCGCCAGACTTTCTTGATCTGCCTTACGGCAGTAGGAGTAGTAATAATGGCAGGTCATGCACAGCAAAACACGGCGAACTTGGGGCAAATTCGCTGATGATAGAGAAATCCGGCTGTTGTTTTGAAGTATTATTCATATGCACTTAACTATAACGATTGATTTAATATTGCACAAGTATTTCAGGCGAATAATGAACTCGGGCGCTGCGAGCGCTTTCGAATTCGGCGCAGCACGCTGATCACCGGGCCGGAGAGCAGATAAATCATAAAGCCGCCGAAAAGAATTTTTGGCGGATCGATAGAGGCCAGCACAAACACCAGCACAACCACGAAAATAGCGATAAAAGGCACCCTGTTTTTGAAATCGATGTCTTTAAAGCTGTAATAGGAAATATTGCTCACCATCAGCAGACCGGTAACTATAGTCAACAACAGTGCTGCTGCAGCCACATCCTGACCTCTGACATCCTGAGCAATAAAAGCCCAGACCATGCCGACGATGACGCCCGCCGCAGCCGGACTGGGCAGCCCCTGAAAATAGCGTTTATCGGCAGCGCTGATTTTGGTATTGAACCGGGCCAGCCTGAGTGCAGCCGCCGCCACATAATTGAAAGCGGCCAACCAGCCGAGCTTGCCCCATTGCCTGCCAAAATCGACCAGCGACGACAAAGACCATATATACATCACCAGCGCGGGTGCACCCCCAAAAGAGACCATGTCGGAAAGACTGTCGTACTCGGCGCCAAAGTCGCTTTGGGTATTGGTCATGCGTGCCACGCGCCCGTCCAGACCATCCAGAATCATGGCGATGAAAATCGCTACACAGGCGTGTTCAAACTTGCCATTCATCGCGGATACAATGGCATAAAAGCCGGCAAACAAGGCGGCAGTGGTAAACAGATTCGGCAGCAGGTAAATACCCCGTCGCCTGCTTACTTCTAGTGCCTCTTCTGATGACTGCTCTGTTTGATCATTCATAGTTTAAGATTAGCCTATACAAAAATCTCTGCCACTAACAAAAAAGGGCTGCAACGCAGCCCTTTTCAAAGCCTTCTTAATTCTTTGATTTATCAACGATCTTATTTGCCTTGATCCACGGCATC
>JAQICG010000366.1 GCA_027858635.1 Gammaproteobacteria bacterium
TTCCAGCTGGAAGCGGCGGTACTCTTCGAACAGACCTTTCTGCACGTAGAAGCCGAAATCTTCCATTTCGTGGTTGCCGTATTTATTGCCGTCGCTATCCTGTACGGTCACTTTCGGGAACTTGTCGACCTGGCCATTGGCGTACAGCACTTCGTAGAGAGTTTTGCCACGCAGCTCGGGTTTTTTGGCGATGATCTCTTCCGGCCAGACGTCCTCGACCTTGAAGCGTTTGGAGAATTCAATCACCTGCCACATGTCTGACTTGGATTCGCCGGGCGCCTGTACCTGTTGGCGCCAGAACTGGGTGCGGCGTTCAGCGTTGCCGTAGGCGCCCTCCTTTTCGGTCCACATAGCGGTGGGTAGAATCAGATCAGCCGCCATGGCGGTGACCGTGGGGTAGGGATCGGAGACGACGATAAAGTTTGCCGGATTGCGGTAGCCGGGGAGGGTCTCCTCGTTCATGTTGGCGCCGGCCTGCATGTTGTTATTGCACTGCACCCAGTAGGCGTTGAGCTTGCCGTCTTTCAGCATGCGGTTCTGTAACACCGCGTGGTAACCGGGCTTGCCGGGAATGGTGCCTTCAGGTAACTGCCAGATTTTTTCCGCCAGGTCGCGGTGGCCTTTCTTCATCACCACATAATCGGCGGGCAAACGATGCGAGAAGGTACCCACTTCGCGCGCGGTACCGCAGGCGGAAGGCTGGCCGGTCAGTGAGAACGGGCTGTTGCCCGGCTCGGAGATTTTGCCGGTCAACAGGTGCACGTTGTACATCAAGCCATTGGCCCAGACACCGCGTGTGTGCTGGTTGAAACCCATGGTCCAGAAAGAGGTGATCTTTTTTTTCGGATCAGCATACAGTTTGGCCAGGCGTTCCAGTTTATCTTTCGGCACGCCGGATAATTTTGAAGTATATTCCAGCGTGTAGGGTTCGAGGGATTTGGCATACTCTTCGAAAGTAATGCCGGAAAGCTTGCCTTTGTTGGCGTTTTCGGCCTTTTTCTGCAGGACATGTTCCGGACGCAGGCCATAACCGATATCGGTCGGGGTCTTTTTGAAATTGACGTGCTGGTCGATGAAGTCCTGATTGTAGGCCTTATGCTGAACGATGTAGTTGGCGATGTAGTTCAGAATAGCCAGGTCGGTCTGGGGCGAAAATATCATGTTGTTATCGCCAAGATCGAAACAGCGGTGCTCAAACGTAGATAACACGTGGACTTCACTGCCTGCTTTGGTCAGACGGGTAGCGGTCAGGCGCGACCACAATATGGGATGCATCTCTGCCATATTCGGGCCCCATAAGACAAAGGCATCGGCGTGTTCCAGATCATCATAGCAGCCCATGGGTTCATCAGCGCCAAAGGCGCGCATAAAACCGCCCACCGCGGAGGCCATGCAGTGGCGTGCATTGGGGTCAATGTTGTTGGAGCGGAAACCGGCCTTGTAGAGTTTGGAGGCGGCATAACCTTCCCATACGGTCCACTGACCGGAGCCGAACATGCCTACCGTGGAGACAATCTCTTCCGGTGGCTTGCCCTTGTTGGTTTCCAGATCGTTTTTCAGTGCAGCCTTGAATTTCTCCTCCATGACATCAAACGCCTGCTCCCAGCTAACAGGGGTGAAATCACCATCCTTGCTATAGTTGCCGTTGCGCATGCGTAGCAGTGGCTGTGTAAGTCGATCCTTGCCGTACATGATTTTGGAGAGAAAATAGCCCTTGATACAGTTGAGCCCGCGGTTGACCGGTGCATCAGGGTCGCCCTGAGTCGCGACGATGCGGCCACCCTTGGTGCCGACCAGTACGCCGCAACCGGTCCCGCAAAAGCGGCACGGGGCTTTGTCCCAGCGAATGGAATCTTTAGACTGTGCCAGCGCTTCTTTGACACCGGGTATGGTGATACCCGCTGCTGTTGCGGTGGCGGCTATCGCATTGGATTTAATAAAATCGCGTCGGGTCAGTTTCATTATCAGGCCTCCTGTTGACCGGTGTACCTCTGTATAAACAGAGATCTTAATTATCTGTTAATGGCAAATCTTCAAATTGGTGGTAAATCATCGAAGTGGATAAAACGCCTGGGACATCGTGCATGAGCACCAGCAAGTCGGACAGTTTTCCGGCATTTTCCTGTTCGACGGTGACCACGATGCGGCCATCCTCATTACTGCCATGAACTTCAACCCCTTCCATCAGCGCCAGTGCCTGCTGCACCGACTGGCTGTTTTCAGGGTAGGATCGAACAAGTACGCCACTGATATCCAT
>JAQICG010000265.1 GCA_027858635.1 Gammaproteobacteria bacterium
TCTGGAAGGCCGCATATTCTGATGGCTGGGCAATCGCGTGTCAATTCAAAATCACCGAAGATTGTTGCGGTTGAGACATGAATATCGGGCGTTATCACCAGATACCAGGGCTGTTCCAGGTCGAGCGGGGTCAGTTTTTCGCCCACGCCTTCGGCAAACGCCGAAAAGCCGTGGATAAATACGGGCACATCAGCACCCAGTTTCAGGCCGATCGCGGCCAGTGCCTCATCGTCCAGTCCACAGTTCCAGATTCGATTCAGTGCATGCAGGGTGGTCGCGGCATCTGAACTACCCCCGCCCAGACCGGCGCCCATCGGCAGTTTTTTATGCAGATAAATATCCACGCCCTGCCGGCAATCACAGTGCTTCTGCAATACCCTGGCGGCCCTGACCACCAGGTCGTCTTCGGCGGGAATGCCGGCATTATCTTCAATACGCTGTATTTTCGTGTCGGGCCTTGGCTCGAAGCGCAGCTCATCACCGTAGTCCAGAAATTGAAACACCGTTTGCAGTTCGTGGTAGCCATCAGTGCGCTGACCGGTGATGTGCAATAACAGGTTGAGTTTGGCCGGTGCCGGCCAGTTCAAAAGCAGGTCGCTCATACCGCCTCGCTATCGAGTAGAGTCCATTGCCGAATTAGCAGGCGAATGGCCAGCTCAGGGCGATCTTCGCGACTCAGATAAAACGCATGCGGCAAGGTCTGTGTCTCAACTTTCTTATACTCAGACATTTCTATGTTCCAGCCACCCTGAACCAGGCGGTGCAGCTGCCCCTGGTCATTCCAGGACTGCTTCCGCACCGGCAGATCTTCGGTGGGAATACCACGCAACCAGGCGCGCAGGCCTAAAATCGGCACCGGTACACCCAGACTGGAGGCCAGCAATTCATCAGCACTGTCAGCGTAGACTTCACCTTCAGCGGTTTTAAGCATCACCCCGCCGGCGCCACCCTGAATCAAAATAGTGCCCTGACCCAGAGCGGCAATCAAGCGGACTTTATAGTGCCCGCCCTGCTGATTCCAGAAAAGATCCAGACTGCCGCCTTCATTTTCGGTCTGTATACCCAGTCGCCCAGTTAACTTCCAGGCGGTTAACTGCTGTTTTTGCGCCACAGTCTGTGGCCAGTGTTCAGGGATCTGGCGTGTCGTTTCAGGGCGATAACTACAGCCCGATTGCAGCAGCACCAGCGCGACAAGTACGCTGCCGCACCCTATTTTATATTCCGGTTTAACGCTCCATTTCATGGCTTGAATCTTTGCAGCGTCTCCATCAGCACCGGATGCCGGGCATTGGCCTCCTGGCCCTTCTGCCACACCTTCCGCGCCTTGTCTTTTTCACCGGCCTGCCACAGCACTTCGCCATAATGCGCGGCAATTTCAGCATCGGCCAGTTTGTCAAAAGCCCTCGACAGCCATTTCAGTGCCTCGGGCAGCTCACCCATGCGGTAATTGACCCAGCCCAGACTGTCCATAATGGCGGGGTCTTCCGGCACCAGTGCAATCGCCCGCTGGATATAATCTCTGGCTTCCCGATAACGTTCAGTGCGATCAGCCAGGGTGTAACCCAGGGCATTCAGGGCATCGGCGTTATCGGGTTCCATGGACAAAACCTTGAGTAGATCCGCCTCGGCGACATCAACCCGATTCACTTTTTCGGCGATTAAAGCACGCGCATACAGCAGATCGATATCCTCGCTGTTCTCCGCCAGAGCGCGACTGAACATTTCAAAGGATTCTTTGTAACGGTGATGACTGCGATAGATTTCACCCATGGTCAGGTAAATGCGTACCCGCTCGGACCATTCATCTGTCCTTTGCGCCAGAACCTGTAACTGTTCGATGGCCTCATCGGCACGATCCAGCCGGGCAAAAAGACTGGCGACACGCAGTCTCGCCTCGAAAGCAAGAGGCCCCTCTTTCACCCGAATATATTGTGCAATAGCCGTTTTGTATTGCTCCCTATTCTGGGCAATGCGCCCCAGATAGTAGTAGGCAATATTGGTCTTCTGATCCAGCTCCAACAGGTGCTCCAGCAACCGGGCGGCTTTATCGAGCTGGCCGATTTCAATGTAGAGTAGAGCTAGATTCAGCGATACTTCAGCATTATCCGGCTGTTTTTGCTGCACGATCTGGTACTGCTCACTGGCGGCTTCATAATCCTCGTCTTCGACCAGCAGGCGTGCGTACTGCATGCGCAGTGCAAAATCATCGGGGCGCTCCTCAAGCACCTGCGCAAGCACGGCTCTGGCTCTGTCACGATCACCCTGCGCCAGATAGATTTGAGCCTTGATCAGGTGCACGTCAACCAGCGATGGCTCAATCTCAAGCGCCCGATCCAGCAGGCTGATTGCTGCTTCGTGCTGCTCCAGTTGCAAGGTGAACCGAGCCTGCAGAATCAACATCTGCGGATTATCGGCTTGCGCCTGATTCAGCGCTTCGAGCAGAGCCAGTGCGTCCTCAGCCTCGATCTCGGCGTCCAGCAACTCCTTCACCGCTATGGCTTTTTCATTATGGCTATCATTCTCCTGCGCCAGCATCGCCTGCACATAGGGCAGCGCTTCCACAGGCTGATGCAGTTGCAGATAGCTGAGGGCATACATTCGGTCAATATCGGGGTTTTCCGGTTCAAGCTCGCGCCAGCGCTCCAGCAGTTCCAGCACGCGCGGGTATTGCTTGTTATACAGGGCAATGTAGGCGGCACGGGCCGTGATCCGGCCATCCTCACTCAGATAGGCTGCCTGACGATAATAATCAACTGAACTATCCAGATCACCGGCATTGCCGGCAAATTCAGCCGCCAGCAACTTGTAGAGCAGCTCTTCATCAAGTACGGCCGTCTCTGGCGTAGCAGCAATCTCTTCCGGCGGACTATTCAGCGAAGTACAGGCGCTGCTGAATACCAGCACCGCCGCGATAGCCATGAAGCCGAGCGGGCGCAGAAAAGCTGACCCAAAAACGTTTATCGCAATCATTTTTTTCATCCGATCAATCATAGCACTGAATACCATCCGGTTTGATGCTGACAATAGCTGCCCACATTTAAAAAAACGCGCCGCCATCTTCATGGCTGAAGCCGGCACACAACATGATATAAATTACAACCTCAGAGCAGTGCGATTTGAGTTAAAATTCACCCTGTCGCAAAATACGCGTTTACGCACCAGCTGTTATATATGTCATCGAAAACCCCGAGCCTGATCACCCTGGGCCTTAACCACAAGACCGCGCCCCTTAAATTGCGTGAACGTCTGGCCTTTACTCCGCAGACCCTGCTTGAAGCCCTGAACAGCCTGCACAAACTCAAGGATGTTGAGGAAGCGGCGATTATATCAACCTGTAATCGTACTGAGCTGTATTGCGCGATGAGCAAAGATGCAGACCAGTCCATTATTGATTGGTTCAGTTCCTACCATGGCCTTGAATCTTCCACCATTAAAAGCCACCTGTACACCTACGATCACAATGAAACCATTCGCCACGATATGTCGGTAACCTGCGTACTGGACTCCATGGTGCTGGGTGAACCCCAGATTGCCGGGCAGATGAAAGAGGCATACTCCATGGCCCGGCAGCAGGGCACGCTGGGGCGCCTGCTGGGCAAGCTATTCCAGCACAGCTTTGCCGTCGCCAAACAGGTGCGCACCGATACCGCCATCGGCTCCAGCCCGGTCTCGGTCGCCTTTGCCGCAGTCAGTCTGGCGAAACAGATTTTCGGTGAGCTGAACCAGTCCACGGCGCTGCTGATCGGTGCCGGTGAAACCATCGAGCTCACCGCCCGGCACCTGCACAGCCAGAAAATAAAACACATGATTATCGCCAACCGCAGCCTTGAACGCGCCGAGAATCTGGCTGAGGAATTTAGCGCCGAGGCCATACGCCTGCCCCAGATCGCCGAGCATCTGCACCGGGCCGACATTGTCATCGCCTCCACCGCCAGTCCTCTGCCCGTGCTGGGCAAGGGCACGGTTGAAAGAGCGCTAAAAATACGCAAACGCCAACCTATTTTCATGGTCGACCTGGCGGTGCCCCGCGATATCGAGGCCGAAGTCGCCTCACTGGACGATATCTATCTTTATGCGGTCGACGATCTGCAGGATGTCATTGATGAAAATCTGCAA
Source organism: Gammaproteobacteria bacterium (assembly GCA_027858635.1). GTDB lineage: Bacteria > Pseudomonadota > Gammaproteobacteria > SZUA-229 > SZUA-229 > LH-M37. The sequence goes on from JAQICG010000265.1 coordinate 4,117, forward strand.
TCGCGCCAGCAGGCGGCCGAACAGGCGCATGATATTATTGATGAAGAGGTGCACCACTTTCTCAACTGGCATCGCTCTCTGGATTCGGTTGATCTGATTTCCGAGTTACGCAGTTCCACCCAAAGCATGAGTCAGGAAGTACTCAACAAAGCCCTCAAACAGCTGGCCGCCGGCGAATCGCCGGAGAAAGCCCTTGAGTTTCTGACCCACACGCTCACCAATAAATTTCTGCATCGACCCTGTACGTATATCCGAAAAGCCTGCGAAGAAAACAATCGCGAATTGATCAACGCCGCCAAACAGCTGCTGGTTGATGACGATGAAAGCCGAAATAAATAACACCGCAAGCCATAATCCCAGGAAAACCTCTTTGAAAGAATCGATAGTTAACAAATTAAACAACCTGATTGACCGTCATGAAGAACTAGCCAGCCTCATGTCCGAACCTGACGTCATGTCCAATCAAAACACCTTCCGCGATCTGTCCAAAGAGTATGCACAGCTCGAACCGGTGGTGACCTGCTACAAAAAATATCTGGATGCCCAACAAGAACTCGCCAACGCCGAGGAGATGCTCAGGGACAAAGACCCCGATTTACGCGAAATGGCCGAAGAAGAGCGGAAAAAAGCTGGGAATGATATCGAAACCCTGGAGCTTGAATTACAGAGACTGCTTTTACCCACCGACCCCCACGATAGCAGCAATGTCTTTCTGGAAATACGCGCGGGCACCGGCGGCGATGAAGCGGCTATTTTTGCCGGGGATCTGTTTCGCATGTATACACGCTATGCCGAAATCAAACGCTGGCAAATCGAAATCATTAATCAGAATCTGGGCGAACATGGCGGCTACAAGGAGGTCATCGCGCGCATTATCGGTGATGGTGCCTATTCCAGACTGAAATTCGAATCGGGCGCTCACCGCGTGCAACGCGTACCGGAAACCGAATCACAGGGCCGGGTACACACTTCGGCGGCGACGGTGGCTGTGATGCCGGAAATTGATGATGTCGAGCAGATCGAAATCAGCCCTTCTGATTTACGTGTAGACACCTACAGGGCTTCCGGTGCAGGCGGGCAGCACATCAACAAGACCGACTCGGCGGTACGGCTTACCCATATTCCTACCGGCACCATTGTGGAATGCCAGGACGAGCGTTCGCAGCACAAAAATAAGGCGCGGGCACTGTCGCTGCTGCAGGCGCGCATCATGGATACCGAGCTGGAAAAGCAGCGCTCGGAACAGGCCCAGACCCGAAAAAGCCTGGTGGGCAGCGGCGACCGCTCCGAACGCATTCGCACCTACAATTTCCCTCAGGGCCGGGTCACCGACCACCGGATCAATTTGACGCTGTACAAGCTGGATGAATTTACCGCCGGTGGCATGGATCAGATTATTGATCACCTGATCAACGAATACCAGGCCGAACAGCTCGCTGCTCTGGCCGAGTAATCGCCCCATAATGCCCCGACCCAACATTGCTCAGGCCATCAAAGCGGCCACCTGCATTCTGGCAGAAACTTCGGTATCCGCCCGCCTTGATGCCGAGGTACTGTTGCGACATGCGCTGGAGTGCAGCGCCACCCATCTTCTGGCGTGGCCCGAGACAATTCTGGATGAGAAACAGACTCTGAGCTTCGAACAGCTGATCGAACAGCGCCGTTCCGGCGTGCCAGTGGCTTATCTGACCGGCCACAAGGAGTTCTGGTCGCTGGATTTCAGGGTGACCCCGGCCACGCTCATCCCCCGACCGGAAACCGAGCTACTGGTCGAGTTTGTACTGGATAAATTTTCCAGCCGGAAAAAACTCAAGCTGATCGATCTGGGTACCGGTAGCGGCGCCATCGCCATCGCCCTCGCCAGCGAGAAACCCGACTGGAGCATAACGGCCACCGATGTTTCAGAGGAAGCGCTTGCTGTCGCTACCGAGAATGCCTGCAGGCATCAGATCAGCAATATCCGCTTCGTTAACAGCCACTGGTTTGAACAGATTGAGGCGCAGGATTTTGATCTGATTATCAGCAATCCGCCCTACATCGCCCGGCACAACGAGCACCTGTCTCAGGGCGATGTACGCTTCGAACCCCCCGGCGCACTGATTTCCGGTGACACCGGCATGGATGCCATTGAACA
>JAQICG010000084.1 GCA_027858635.1 Gammaproteobacteria bacterium
ATTGGGCTATATCAGTAGATTATAATTTGGTTGTGCACAACTCACCGGAAAGTTATTAGTCATTACAGCAAGTTAGGCGATATCAACCATTGTGACAATAATGTTATACGCCCAAAAAAGCACACTGTTAGAAGTGTAGAAATTGAACAAATAATAAAAGATAGTTGGCAGTTGTATGTTGGTGGTGAGGCACGAACCCCAACAAAAAGGTAAAGAGCAAGTTGGCAGTTAAAAGATAGTTGGCAGTCATCAGTAGGCAGTAAAAGCTTAGACCCCGGAAAAAACTTACAGGCCAGCACACACTGCCCCCTCTCCTATTGGGAGAGGGGAGAGGGCTGGGGTGAGGGGCCTTTAAAAAGCGCACTCAGCACTTAAAATCTCCTAACTCCCAAAAAATAACCGCAAACTTCCTTTAAAGAGGCCAAAATCCCATGCACCTCCAGCAACACATAGAAAACCAAATCGAACAGGCGACCGGCAAACCCTTCCATATCACCAATCAGCAGGACGTGGGCGGCGGCTGCATCAACACCAGCACTCAGGTCAGCGACGGCAAGCGCCACTACTTCATCAAAACCAACCACCGCCGCCACGCCGCCATGTTCGAAGCCGAAACCGAAGGCCTACGAGCCATGGCCGGCACCAACACCAACACTATAAAAGTGCCGCAGCCAGTCTGCTACGGCGAACACGGCGAGCAGTGCTACATCGTCATGGAGCATCTGCAACTGGGAGGTCGCGGCGACAACGCCCTGTTCGGTCGACAACTGGCCGCCATGCACCGACACACCAGCGAGCAATTCGGCTGGCACATCGACAACACCATCGGTGCCACGCCCCAGCCCAACCACCAGCATCACGACTGGATCGAATTCTGGCGACAGCACCGCCTAGGCTTCCAGCTCGACCTGGCCGCGCGCAACGGCTACGGCGGCAAACTGCAAACCCTGGGCGAACGCCTAATGGTCGATTTCCCCGCCCTGTTCAAAAACCACCAGCCCGAAGCCTCCCTGCTGCACGGCGATTTATGGAGCGGAAACTACGGCGCCCTGCCCGACGGCACCCCGGTCATCTACGACCCCGCCTGCTACTACGGCGACCGCGAAGCCGACCTGGCCATGACCACCCTGTTCGGCAGCGTCAGCCGCGACTTCTACACTGCTTATAACGAAGCCTGGCCACTGGACGACGGCTACCCGCAACGCCGCACCTTCTACAACATCTACCACATCATCAACCACACCAACTTATTCGGTGGCGGCTACCACGCCCAGGCCATCAGCATGATGGAACAGGTACTGGCGGAGTTAGGCTAAGGGGTAATTGCTTGTGTGATACATGGCTGCTGCTAAATAAAATTAGCTTGATATGCGTATAATTAACAAAATCTGGTCAGCAGTCATCACCTATCAATGTAGCACTACTATTAGAATAATTTCAGTCAGGCGCGCCCGTAAAGCGGAGGTGACAATTTATGAAAGCTAAAGATTTTGATAAAAAATTTGATGACAACAAAGTAGATGTTATTGATGATCTTGATCTGTCTACTTTAAAAAAGTCGAATCAGATACAGAAAAGAGTCAATGTAGATTTCCCCGCCTGGGTAATAGAGTCTCTGGATAAAGAAGTCAGCCGGATTGGCGTAACACGCCAATCCATAATTAAGCTCTGGTTAGTAGAACGGCTGGAGGAAAAAGCGGCTAACAAATAGTTGGCTATTTGGGCTCAGAGTAAGAGCTCCATGTTTGGTATCATCAATCACACCAATTTATTCGGAGGCGGCTACCATGGCCAGACCATCAGCATGTTGGAACAGGTACTGATGGTGCGCTTTGAAGTCGAATACACCTTTGTTCATCAGCTCGCAGTTTTGCGTCCGGTGCATATTCCGGCCCAACCTGCTGGTTTAAGTTGAACACCCTAAACCGGTATGTTGAACACCTATTCTGGAAAATAGCCAAAAGTGTTCAACTTAAACCAGAATCGGTGTTCAGCTTCGACCAGAATAGGTGTTCACGTTGAACCGGAATAGGTGTTCAACTTCGCCGGAATACGCATCCGACTTCCTTCAGACTGTCCCCTCGCGGGTTGGCCCTTGCCATTCGCTAGTAGTTAGCATCTAATAATGATACAAACCATTAAAGATGGTGACCTTTATACAGAGGACTTTCTGTATGAGCTATAAACATAGGTAACACATTAGTCCATGCTCATGCTGGGCGTACACAAATCGCTCGTGCGGGACTCGCAGCAAAAAACGCTGCTTACCCCACAGCTCGAACGTTAGACATTGAGTGAAATCAGTATCATGACTTTCTTAAGTAATCAGCAATTGCAGTTCGTTGTCTCTGAGCTGGAAAAGGCTTATAGCTGGCATGACCAGTGGCATAAGAACCTGCTAAGAACGCTGATTGCGCGCATACCTCCAGAAACCACGGATCTGATGCCTGATGCACATCTTCAATGTCCTTTTGGGCAGTGGTATCAAAGGACATCTATTGCGCTACTGTATGATGAGCCGCTTTTCTCCGAACTGGGAGCGAAGCACGAAAAGATGCATAGTCTGGCGACAGCTTTGCTTCAAAGGATATTGGGTGATCTCCCTATTCCATTAAGCAAACAACGGGGTCAGGTCTTTCCATGCAACATTTCAAGTGCTAAGCTAGCGCCATGGCAAGACCACTAAGACTAGAATTGGCAGGTGGTTTATATCACGTGACCTCGCGAGGAGATCGGCGTGAAGCGATTTATGAGGATGATAAAGATCGTGAAAAATGGCTGGAAATACTGGGCCATACCTGTCGGCGCTTTAACTGGCGATGCCATGCTTATTGTCTTATGGACAATCACTATCATGTGGTTATTGAAACCGCCGATGCCAATCTTTCCAAAGGAATGCGGCACCTCAATGGTGTCTACACACAGTGCTTTAATATTAAGCATGAGCGTGCCGGTCACGTATTTCAAGGGCGATTCAAAGCCATAATCGTTGAACGCGATGAATATTTGCTTGAGCTCACCCGCTATGTTGTGCTCAATCCAGTTCGTGCCAAAATGAAAAAATCTGCGGCGGCGTGGAAGTGGAGCAGCTATAGCGCCATGATTGGAAAAGTGCCGGCGCAAGACTGGCTTGAAACTGATTGGATTCTGGGACAATTTGGTAAGCAGCGAAAATCAGCAATCAGGAAGTATATTAATTTTGTTAATGAAGGCATTGGATTGCCTTCAATATGGAATAATCTTCAAAATCAGATCTTTCTGGGTTCTGATACATTCATCAATAAGAATCAGGAGCTCATTAATAAAAAGGAATCTTTAAATGAGGTGCCCCGGCTGCAGAAAAGGAAAGTCCCTAGGCCGCTGGATTATTATGAAAGAAAATTTAAAGACCAAAAAAAAGCAATATGTAGTGCATATTTATCGGGCGGCTATACGCTGCAACAGATAGGAGCGCATTTTGGAAAGCACTATTCCACGATAAGCAGAATGGTTAAGGATAGTGAATAATGTTGCATGGAAAGACCTGACCCCACCAAAGGCCGTATTATTGCTTTGGCTTAAGTAAGTGCCATTCGGGTCGGAACACAGTTGCTTCTAATATTAACGAATACTGTGTTTCGACCCCGGTTTTGCGGTTTTCTCAAGTACACCACCAGCAATATGGTTAAACACTGCAAAAGGCATTTTATAATTGAGGCGTTTTCCAGGCATACGCGGCATACGGTAATGGGGTGATCGAATCTGATCATTGCATGCACGCCTTATCGCGGCAGCATCTATGCCAATGCATTTCGGGTGGCGGATGCGTTGCTTTATCAACTGGGGTAATGCCATTTCTGTCTCTTAATCGACAAACCGAAGCATCATGGGCCCGAAAGCACTCCGCTGGCGTTGTGCCATCCTGGGACTGGGAATGGCGCTCATCCACGCTAACGCCAGCGCCGATTGCACGCCACCGCCCGGCAGCAACCGTCTGGCTTGCGAGACCAGTCCCTACCTGTTGCAGCACGCGGCCAACCCGGTGGACTGGCACCCCTGGGGCGAGGAAGCCTTCGACAAGGCGCGCCGGGAGGGTAAATTCATTTTTCTTTCTATCGGCTATTCCACCTGCTACTGGTGCCATGTGATGGAGCGCGAATCCTTCGACGATGCCCAAACCGCCAAACTGTTGAACCAGTACGCGGTCAGCATCAAGGTCGACCGTGAGGAACGGCCTGATATCGACGAGATTTACATGACTGCCGTGCAACTGATGACCGGCCACGGCGGCTGGCCGATGACAACGCTGCTTACCCCCGACCTCAAGCCCTTCTTCGGTGGCACCTATCTGCCCAGGTCGCAGCTCCGGGAACTCATCACCCAGACCGCAACGCTCTGGAAAGAAGATCGTGCGGGAGTCGAAGTGCAGGCCGAACGCATCGCCAGTGCCATACAACAGGCCGGCCGTCTGCCCGGCGCCCCGCTCGACCGGCTGCCCGATGCCACGCTGCCGGCGCGTGCCGCCGAGGCCTATGACAAAAGCTTTGACGTCTTCGATGGCGGCTTCGGTTCGGCCCCCAAGTTTCCCATGCCCGCCAGGCTGGAACTGCTGCTCGATGACTATGAAACCCGCAAGGACAAAAACAGTCTGGAAATGGCGACCACAACGCTGGACGCCATGGCGCGTGGCGGTATTCACGATCAGGTTGGCGGTGGCTTTCATCGTTATGCCATCGACAACCAGTGGCTAGTGCCACACTTCGAGAAAATGCTCTACGACAATGCCCAGCTGTTGCACGTCTACGCTCGTGCCTGGAAGATCAGCGGCAATGACAATTTCAAACGCGTGGCCGAGGATATCGTGAGTTATATCCGGCGCGAGATGACCGGCCCCGATGGCCTGTTCTACTCGGCGCAGGACTCGGAAGTGGATGGCGAGGAAGGCCGGTCCTATGTCTGGACCCTCGATGAGATCGAGCGCGTGCTGACGAAGCCCGAAATGGGGCTGGCACGCCGTGTCTGGGGACTTGATGGGTTGGCGAACTTCGAGGATGGCTGGATCCTGCACTGGCCACGCTCCTATGCGGATACCGCTCGCGCGGAAAAAATGAGTGAGCAAAAGCTGCATGCACGCCTCGAAGTAATCCGCGCCAAAATGCTCGCCGCACGCGACCAGCGTGAGCAGCCGCATCTGGATGACAAGTCCATCACTGCCTGGAATGGACTGATGATTGAGGCACTCGCCTACGCCGGACAGGTGCTGGAGCGCCCGGACTATGTTGAGATGGCGGCACGCGCCGCCGACACCCTGCTCATCACGCTACGTGACCCCGGCAACGGGCTGCTGCACGTTGCGCGTCACGGCGAAGCCAAACTCGACGCCTATCTCGACGATTACGCCGCCACGCTACTGGCGCTGCTGGCACTGGACCAGGCTGATGAGAACCCGCGCTGGCGAACCGAGGCAGTGCGCCTGTCCGACGCCATGATTGTCCGGCTATGGGATGCGGGTGGTGGCTTTCATTATGCACCCATGAGCGTCGAGCACCTGCTGGTGCGCAGCAAGGACAGCTACGATGGGGTCGTGCCTGCCGGTAACAGCCTGGCGACACGCGCACTGGTGATACTGGCGCAGCGGGTGGATAACCGTTATGCCGGTTATGCCGCCGCCACACTACGCACCTATGGCACCGTGCTTGAGCAAGCACCGCAGGACATGCCTTACATGCTGCGCGCTCTGGCTGAATACAGAGGCGCCAAGCTTGCCGAAAATGCCGCACCACCGGATCAGTCCCCGCCGCTGGTCGGCACCGCCGACAAGGTTCGCGCCAGTGTGCAGTTTAATTCGGGTGACACGCGCCGTTTTATCGTCACCTTGCATCTCAAGCCGGGCTGGCATGTCAACGCAACGCCCGCTTCATTGGACTTTTTGATACCGACACATATCAGCGCCCGCAAGGGCGACCGGACTTTTTCTGTCGAAGCCGATTATCCCGGCGGCGAACCGCTACCGACGAAGCTGGATCGGCCCATCCGGGTTTATCATGACGGCGTTCGTATCCCGGCCCGTCTGGGTAAGGAAATACCGATTGATGCTGACATCGTGGTACGCGTACAGGCCTGTGATGACCGGGGTACCTGTCTCGCCCCCGCCGAGATCCAGGCGCAGCGTAACGGTAATGGGGGAAGCTCGAAGTAATGAAAGTCGGAGGGTGTCTTCGACTTTAGGGCCGTAGGTCGCACTAACCATCGGGCATTTTAAAACCGGGATCGGATCACAGTATTCGCTAATATTAGAAACAACTGTGTTTCGACACCGGTTTTCCGAAGAGACATAAAGGCCGCTCTATGCCTTGCCCGCAATTTATAGGATAATTCATGAAAAAGACTGTTACCTACCGTTACGATGTTGCTGAGTATCTGCGTACGCCTGAAGAAATGGCGGCATATCTGGAAGCATGTATGGAGGAGGCAGAGGGTGACGCCGCATTCATAGCGAAGGCTCTTGGAGACATTGCGCGCGCGCGAGGTATGACGCAAGTTGCACGCGATGCAGGTGTGTCACGTGAAAGTCTATACAAGGCGCTTTCCGGGGAGCGAACTCCAGGGTTCGACACAATCCTAAAGGTCATGGCAGCGCTGGGCTTAAAGCTGCATGCTGAAGCGGTGCATATTCCAAATAATAACCAGCAAGGCGATCCAACCGACGCTCGTATCGCGCGGCTGATGGCTGGCTCAGGCTTTAAATTAAGAAAGGCCATGGAAAATATTGTAATTGCAGACCTGTCCATTCCGAAACATGCTGAAGCGGTCGTTTATCTTTTAAACGAGTACGCCAAAGATGACATGGGTGGTGGCGTTGAACTTGCTGATTCAGTGAAGAAAAACCTGGTGTACGAGCTTAAAAAGCGTCAGGGAATTTTCGTTGTTATTGCGTTTGTTGATGAAATACCCGCCGGGCTTGCTATCTGCATTGAAGGCTTTTCCACTTTCGCGTGCAAGCCATTATTGAATGTACATGACATGGTTGTTGCTCCAGAATACAGAGGGCGTGGAATTTCAAAGCGGTTGCTGGCAAAAGCGGAGGCTGTGGCAAAAAATCTTGGCTGCTGCAAACTCACTCTTGAAGTGCTAGAAGGAAACAGTATTGCTCAGGCCGCATAT
>JAQICG010000379.1 GCA_027858635.1 Gammaproteobacteria bacterium
ACGCAGTGCGTCCCGCCTCGATTTCATCGCCCTGTTGCTTTAGCCTAAAACTGATAACCAAGGCCAATGTTGACGCCATCCCCATCTCCGGCATTGGCATCCTGCGACTGATAATCGACCTTCACCACTACCGCTTCGTGCGGCCAGAAATTGTAGCCAACATCGGTCTGGGTTTTCTCGGTATCAGCAGCGGTGCCGCCGTTATCCCAGATGTTGTGGCGCACGAATACCCCGTGGCGGGGGTTAATTTTGTAACCCGCTTCCACATAACCGCCGTCCTGCACCTCCTTGCCGAGAACCTCTGCACCAATACCATCAATGTCCCAGCGGCCATACAATGCTTTCAAAGTGACTGGGCCGGTGTTCCAGATAGCGTGGGTTTCCAGCAGCGTCGCGCCGTCAACATTATCGCTGCTGTCCTGAGTGATATCATCCTGTATTTGCAGGGTGGCCGCGAGTTCGAGGCCGGCTATGCCAGTGTATTTAAGCCGAGCGGTGGCGGCCAGATTATCCGCAGCTGCCTTGGCGACTTTCTGGCGACCACTGCGCAGACTAACCGTGGCGGGGTCTACTTCCAGACCGCTGTGCAAGGCCAGATCATAGCTGATACCGCTGTCAAATCGGCCCGAGAGCATGGCGCCGCCCTCCCACCAGGTGGTGGGGATGATGTTTTTTTCCACCGGATTGCGCTCCACCCCATAAAAGGTGCCGGGCTCATGGGTCTCATTGAGAATGCCCACCGGCAGCAGAAACAGACCCGCGTTTAACTGTGTGCGCTCAGTCAGGTCGAACTGGATATAGGCCTGCTCGATTTCAACCTCGCCCGGCTTACCGTCACCCGACAATGCGTGCTCGACCTCAAATTCGGTGAACAGGCGAATATCGCTGTTGAACTGATGATTTACAAACAGCACGAAACGGTGGAAATCGATCGCCTTCTTGCGTGAGTCGCCGGCTGTGCTCAGGTTGTTATAGTGCAGCTCGCCGTATCCACCAACCTGGGTATCGCTACCCTGATTAGTACCGGCATCTATCTGATCAGCCATCGCATTCAGCTGCGCCTGCATGACCTCAAACTCGGCATCCGTCACTGCCACAGCAGCGCCGGAAATGGACATGGCACTCAGTGCCAAAGTTAGTACAGTTTTATTAAACATCGTTACAGTCTCCTCAGACATAAATAAATGGTCGATGTGAGGATTGTACCTATTTTAAATCTGAATGCAAACGATTCGCATTTAGATTTAATCTGATTAATATCTGTATTAACAACTCGTAGTCAGTCACAGCCATGAATGTCAATACCAGACCCATTTGCCAACCACTTTTTGATAGACTGAAAACCAACTACTACATTACTGATGACTGCAGCCAGAAGCCGTTATCACCCGTAACACTCTTCCGAGGAGTCTCCATTATGGCCGACATTATTCACATACCCGAAAACTTCATCGGTCTGGAAGACCGCGAAAAACTGGACAGTTTTGGCGGGCACAGCATCGCCCGGGGCCGCGCCACCCGCTGGCACTGGGATCACAATGAACAGGGCGACGATGTTTTTGAACTCTACCGGGGCGGCGCTGACGAACAACTCACCGCCCGCATCACCCGCAGCCGGGATGATGACGCCTTCTACGCCCATGACGAACACGCCAAACTGATCAGCAGCGGTGAACTCGATCACCTGCTGGCAGAACTGGATTTATACCTGATAAAACTGCACGGAGAAAACCCCGACAACCCAGCCTGATTGCCAAGCGATAATATTAGCGATGTCCTGGAGCGGCACCTTTTGTGGTTTTCCTGACGCCGGCGGGCAGCTCGAATAAAAAATAAAAACAGTCCGCGAACAACGCAAAAAAAACCGATTAAGCTTTTTTATCTTTTTCATGTTCCCGGCGTTTTCGCGGACTAAAGTATTTGTATTAATCAATATTCGTCTGCGGCAAAAGCTTTTTTCTGACATGAATTAATAAGATGCACAATCAGATCTAAGCCATTATATTTCTACAAAAAAAATTATCTTATACTCTTTCACTGCCCCGCCTTAAAGCACTCTGGACATCACTCTATTTAGAATGCCTCGTCATTCGCTCATTAATTGCAAGCGCAGGGCGGCGTAAAACGTTGTGTATGAGCATAATGCTCAACCACATAAGACCAACCTACTGACGCTACCTTAAGCCTGCGCATTAAGCGTGGCATCGATCAGCGCCTGGATTTCCGGTCGGCAGGAGCCGCAGTTGGTACCGGCACGAAGTGCGGCACCAATCTCATCGACGCTTTGCAGCTGCCGTTGTTCGATTGCCTGCCTGATGCTGTTGATGCCGACGGAAAAACATGCGCAGACCACTGCACCCTGTTCGGCCATGGGCGAGGCCGATTCGCCGCTTAAAATACTGCGGCGATCAGCCTCTGCCAGCGCGTCCACACTGAACATTTTCAGCAGGCCATTTTTATCGGGCAGCTTGCAGTCCGGGCCAATAAAAATGCAGCTATCGAGCACACCATTATCAATGCGCGCAGCGCGGTATCGTGACTGTGCCGGATCATAATATTCAATCCACTCGGCCTGCACAGCGTCGGCACATAACAATGACCTTGCCATTTTTGTCCAGTCATCGGGCGGCGTGAAACCGGCCAGTTCGTAACTCAGGCTGTGTTCGTTTTTAATTTTTGTCCAGTAATCAAAGTCTGCCGCCGCTGTCAGTTCGCGCCGGGTAATAACAAAACCGTACCAGGCAGGCGTGCTGGCTTCGATGCTGACCGGCGTGTGCTTGAACTCGGGCTGCCCGGAAACAGGATCAACACGCGCCGGCACTAATTGGTTGGCGCAGGCCTGTGCAGCAAACTGATCGTTCCAGTGAATCGGGATAAACAACTGGCCCTTTTGCTGCCCCGCGCTGATTCTCACCCGCAGTAGTGCCTGGCCATGCACGCTACTGACTCTGGCCAGCGCATTTTCTTTTAAACGATAATCCAGCGCATCATCGGGATGCAGCTCGACATAAGGTTCGCGCACATGCATCGACAGGCGTGCGGATTTACCGGTGCGCGCCATGCTGTGCCAGTGATCGCGCACCCGGCCGGTGTTGAGCATCAATGGCTGCGCCGCTGACGCGCAGGCCCGCACCGCGCTGTTCGCAACAGGTACAAACCGGGCCTTGCCGTTATCGGTGTAGTACTGGCCGTCGCCGAACATGCGCCGGGTGCCGCCGGGACTGTGCTGCGTAACCGGCCACTGCACCGGTTGCAGTTGCGCGTAGGCCTGCTCATCCAGCTCGGCAAATGCGCTGATATCAAAATCGCGCGTGCCCTGATTTTTCCACCCGCTCAGGCGTGCGTGTTCGCAAAAGATCTCTGCCGGCGACTGATAGCCAAAGGCTTTTTCATAACCGAGTTTTTTTGCCACCTGAGTGATGATCCACCAGTCGGCCCGCGCCTCACCGGCGCTGTTTAGAAATGGCCGCTGCCGGGAAATGCAGCGCTCCGAATTGGTCACCGTGCCATCACGTTCGCCCCAGGTTTGTGCCGGCAGCAGAATGTCGGCGTATTGCGTGGTGTCGTTCGCACGCATGCAATCGGAGACAATCACCAGTTCGCATTTTTTCAGCGCCGCACGCACCTTTGAACTGTCGGGCAACGACACCGCCGGATTAGTCGCCATGATCCAGACCGCTTTCACTGTGCCGGCCTCAATCGCCTGAAACAGTTCAACCGCTTTCAGGCCTGCCGTTTTGGTTAATGCCGGTGCTTGCCAGAACTGTTTTAACCACTCATGGTGCTGCTGATTTTCAATCGACATGTGCGCCGCCAGCTGGTTCGCCATGCCGCCGACTTCGCGCCCGCCCATGGCATTCGGCTGGCCGGTGATTGAAAACGGCCCCATGCCGGGGCGGCCAATGCGTCCGGTTAACAGGTGCACATTAATGATGGCGTTGACGCGATCAGTGCCATTCGACCACTGATTGACGCCCTGAGAAAACAGCGTGACCACGCGATCGGTGCGGGCAAACAGGCGGTAGAATTTCTCCACATCCTGGATATCGAGCCGGCAGTTTTCGCTCACGGTTTTTATCTCCGGCAGATCTGAGTGCGCGACCTGCTCGAAACCCTGGGTATGCTGCGTGACGAATTCTTTATCGGCTTCGCCATTGTCGACGATGTACTTAAACAGGCCATTAAACAGCAGCTGATCGCTGCCGGGGGCGAGTGCCAGATGCAGGTCGGCGCTCTCGCTGGTCGCGGTTTTACGCGGGTCGATGACCACCACGAACAGATCCGGATTGGCTTTTTTGGCGCGCATGATGCGCTGATAAATAATCGGATGACACCAGGCAGTGTTCGAACCTGCCAGCACGATGAGTTTGGCGCGCTCAATATCTTCATAACAGCCGGGCCCGGTATCGCTGCCAAACGCGCGCCGGTAACCGGCCACGGCCGAGGACATGCACAGGCGCGAGTTGGTGTCGATATTGCCGCTGCAGATGAAGGGTTTCATCAGTTTATTGGCGAAATAATAATCTTCGGTGAGCAGCTGGCCGGAGACATAAAAGGCCACCGCATCCGGGCCGTGTTCGGCAATGATTTTTTGCAGTCCGGTCGCGGCCTGGCTGATCGCCTCTTCCCAGTCAACGGTTTTACCCGCCACTTCGGGCTGGAGCAGTCGGCCGTCGAGCGTCAGGGTTTCAGCCAGCGCGCTGCCTTTGGAACAGAGCAGGCCGCAATTGGCCGGATGTTCGGCGTCGCCTTTGACGCTGTAGCCACCAGCCTCATCCCCGCTGACGATAACGCCACAACCGACGCCGCAATAAGGGCAGGTAGTTTTAACCGGCTTATTCATTGCCGCTTATTGATTCGGGCAGCCTGTATCGGGCGTCAGCAAGAGCAGGATTATTTCGCCCTCGATTTTTACCGGGAAGCGCGCAGCGCAGCCTTCATCGGGTGCCACCGCATTGCCGGAATCGAGATGGATTTTCCAGTCGTGTATCGGGCAGGCGACGCGATCGCCGTGCACCATGCCCTGAGACAGCGGCCCGCCTTTATGCGGGCAGCGGTCTCTAAGCGCGAAGACTTTATCTTCGGCGGTTCTGAACACGGCGATGTCGCCATCGTCGCTACGCACCACCCGCGCGCCGCGCTGGGGAATGTCACTCAGCTTTCCTACTTCAATCCAGTTGTTACTCATCGGTTTCACCTTAATATAATCAGGACAGTAATTTCATCGGTTCAAACTCATGCCGATCGGTGCCGCGTACGCGCTCCTGCCAGGGGTCGTCCTGCATGTATTTCTGCGACTCCAGAAAACGCGCCGCCAGGACTTTACGACTGGCTTCATCATCGACGATTTTTTCTTTCACATAAGACAGTCCCACGCGTTCGATCCACGGCGCGGTGCGCTCCAGATAATGCGCCTGTTCACGATAAATCTGCATGTAGGCCGCGCAGTATTCGAGCACGTCCGCCTCGGTTTTAACGCTGCACAGAAAATCGGTGACGCGCACCTTGATGCCGCCATTACCGCCGACGTGAATTTCATAACCGGAATCGACACAGACTACACCCAGGTCCTTGATCGTGGCTTCAGCGCAGTTGCGCGGACAGCCCGAAGCCGCCATTTTGAATTTATGTGGCGTCCACGAACCCCAGCTCAATTTCTCCAGCGCAATGCCAAGCGCGGTGGAATCCTGTGTGCCGAAGCGGCACCATTCCTTGCCGACGCAGGTCTTAACCGTGCGCAGGGCTTTGCCATAAGCATGGCCGGAAACGAGACCGGCCTCACCCAGCTCGTCCCAGATCGCTGGCAACTGTTCCTTGTGCAACCCGTACAGACCGATACGCTGGCCGCCGGTGACGTGTACTGTTTTTACCTGAAATTTTTCAGCGACATCCGCAATCGCGCGCAGTTCACCCGGCGTGGTACTACCGCCCCACATGCGCGGGATCACCGAATAGCTACCATCTTTTTGAATGTTGGCGTGCACGCGTTCGTTGATATAGCGCGACTGATAATCGTCCAGGCCTTCCGCCGGCCACTGACAGATCAGGTAATAATTCAGCGCCGGTCGACACTTGCTGCAACCGTCCGGCGTTTTCCATTCGAGAAAATCCATCGCTAGCCGAATTGATTTTAGTTCGTGATCTTTGATCGCACTTCGAATCGCATCATGGCTGTGTTCGGTACAGGC
>JAQICG010000228.1 GCA_027858635.1 Gammaproteobacteria bacterium
TTTCCAGTGCCTGATAGATGGGCACAGTGCCGATAGGAACGGGAGCGTTGCGCAGGATCCATTCGCGGGTTTCGTGGATGTTCTTGCCGGTAGAGAGATCCATAATGGTGTCGGAACCCAAGCGGATGCCCCAGACCATCTTTTCGACCTCTTCGGTAATGCTGGAAGTGACCGCCGAATTGCCGAGGTTGCCGTTGATTTTGACCAGAAAGTTGCGACCGATAATCATCGGTTCCAGCTCGGGGTGATTGATGTTGGCTGGCAGGATAGCGCGGCCGGCGGCTATTTCATCGCGCACGAACTCGGGCGTGATCTCACTGGGCAGATGGGCGCCGAAATTCTGTCCGGGATGCTGCATCAGCACCTTCTGGTATTCGGGGTTTTTGCGTAGTTCCTGCAATTTCATGCTTTCGCGGATGGCCACGTATTCCATTTCCGGGGTGATGATGCCCTGTCTGGCATAATGCATCTGAGAGACATTCCTGCCCGCTTTGGCGCGGCGTGGCGCACTAATATGCTCGAAACGCAGGTTGGCCAGCTCCGGATCGCCCTGGCGTTGCTGGCCGAATTCTGATGTCGGGCCGTCCAGCAGCTCGGTATCGTCGCGCTCATCAATCCACGCGCTGCGCACGTTATTCAGCCCCTTGAGCAGGTCAATTTCAACTGTCGGGTCGGTATAGGGGCCGGAACAGTCATAAACCGGAATCGGCGGATTGGGCTCGATACCGAAGGTGGCGGCGGTATCTTCCAGATGAATTTCGCGCATCGGCACCTGAATATCGTCCCTGGAGCCCTGCACATAGACCTTGGTCGAGCCGTCCATCGGCTTTCTGGAGGCGGATGACAACTCGGTAGTACGTTGCAGGAAATCTTCTGGGATGGCACTCATATATATGTCTCGCTTTTAAGCTGCGGTTTTAGTATTAACAATGGTCGTTAATATTAACATGCTAAAGCCGATATTAACCCTAAGAGGCTATCGGGTTTAGAGGGATTGATGCGAGGGAGTGGGAAATTTAGGCCGCTCTCCCGCTTCCACAGCCAATTCATCCTGAAAACGGCCTTTCATGGTGCCTGTCACCCGTTTTGCCTGCTTGCCGGCATTTGCCATCTTTTGGAGTCACGGGGTACAATCCCCAGCCATAATAAGATGACTTCAATAGCTACATGTGATGGAAAGTATGGATTTCGAACAAGCCCGTTTCAATATGGTTGAGCAACAGGTACGCCCGTGGAATGTTTACGACCCCCGCGTTCTTGAAGTCATTAGCCGAATCCCCCGCGAAGATTTCGTGCCCGATGAGTACCGCAACCTGGCTTATGCCGACATTTGCATCCCGCTGAGTAACGAAACCTACGGCAGTAGTATGCTACACCCCAACATTGAAGGTCGCATACTGCAAAACCTGAATGTTGATGAGGATGATGTGGTGCTGGAAATCGGCACCGGCAGCGGTTATCTCACCGCCTGCCTGGCCGCACTGGCGCGCCATGTGGACAGCGTTGAAAGCAACGCCGAACTGTTCGAACAGGCGCAAAAAAATCTGGCGGCTCATGATATTGATAATGTCAGCATCAGCAACGGCGACGCCTGCAAGGACTGGAATCAGAAACAGTTTTACGATGCCATCGTGATTACCGGCTCCATGCCCGAAATTCCCGAGGCCTATAAAAAGAAACTTAATGTGGGGGGACGCCTGTTCGTCATCGCCGGTGAAGCTCCGGCGATGACAGCGCAGCTGCTTACCCGTACCGGTAAAAACGAATGGTCCACGGAAAATTTATTCGAGACCTCTGTTAGCCGACTGTGCAGCTCGCAAGATGCCCGGGGTTTCGAATTTTAATCGCCAATATCCTCTTTATCTTTAATGTTCCTGTTTTGATTTTTCCAGCAAACTATCATGCGTGAATTCGACGCACAGCAACTTGAGCAGCATCTAAAAAGTAACGACCCAGCGCCATTACTGCTTGATGTGCGACAGGATTGGGAATACGATATTTGCCACTTGGCGGGCAGTTTGCTAATGCCCATGGCGCAGGTTCCCGCGCTGATGGCCGAGCTGGATAAAAGCCGTGAGACCGTCGTGATATGCCACCACGGCATTCGCAGCCGGATGATCGGCGCTTATCTTGAACAGGCGGGCTTCGACAAAATTATCAATCTCAAAGGTGGCCTGGATGCCTGGGCTAAAGTTATTGATAACACCATGTCGACCTATTAATTTTCACCTTCACTGGATTATTACCTTGAAACCAAAAAATCTTGCCCATCTGTTTTTCTACATCGCCGGCCTGACGTCGTTGCCGCTGCATGCGCTCGACCTGATGGAGGCACTCGAACTGGCACAACAGAATGATGTCGTGCTACAGGCGGCGCAGGCTGAGTACATCGCCATTTCTGAAACTGAATCGCAGAGCACCGCCGCTTTATTACCCTCGGTCTCTCTCGACCTGTTCGCTGAAAGAAACACTACCGAAACCAGCAACGCCACCGGCGTATACACCAATGGCACCTCGGATTTCACCAGCGACGGTTATACGCTTTCACTGCAACAGACCCTGTATAACCAGCAGCTGTTTGACACCATGCAGGCCAGCGAATCCATTTCGGCGCAAGCACTAGCCAGTTACGAGGCTGAAAAACAGAACCTGATACTGCGTCTGGCGCAGGCCTATTTCGCGGTGCTGGCGGCAGAGGACAACGTCGCTTTTGCCGAGGCTGAAAAAAAGGCCAATGAGCGCTTATTGAAACAGAATCAGGAGCGTTTCAAGGTCGGCCTGATTGCCATCACCGGCGTCAAAGAAGCGCAGGCCAATTATGATTCGGCGGTTGCGCAGGCCATCATTGCCCACAACAATCTCAGCAATCAGCAAGAAGCGTTATGGTTCATCATCAACCAGCGACCCGAGTCTTTAAACGCACTTCAGGAATCGATTCCGCTGATATTTCCCGAACTCGAAAACATCAAAGTCTGGCAGGATAAGGCGCTCGCCAACAACCTGAATTTACGCGCCGCACGTTATGCCGCCGAGGCCGCAAAAAACAGTTACGATAGCCAGCACGCCGGTCACTATCCGACTCTGAGCCTGAACGCACAGCACAGTGCAACCAGTGCCGATGGCAGTTCGCTGGGTTTTGGCGGACGTGATGTTGATGACACCAGCATCGGCGTGAATCTGAACATCCCTATTTATACCGGCGGCTTTACCAGTTCAAAAGTTCGCCAGAGTGCCGCCGAATTCGATCAGGCCAGAATCCTGCTGGAGAAACAGCAGCGTCAGACCATTCAGGAAATGCGCGTGGCCTACCTCGGCGTACAGGCAGCCATCGCTCAGGTGCAAGCGTTCAAACAGGTTCTGATTTCCACGCAAACTGCAACCGAAGCGACCAAACTGGGTTTTGAAGTGTGCACCCGCACGAGTGTAGACGTGTTACTGGCGCAGGGAAATTTATTCAAAAGTCAGCGCGATTATGCTCAGGCGCGTTATGACTACATTCTCAAGCTGCTGGAAATAAAATACGCAGCCGGACTGCTGTCTTCCGATGACATTCAGCAGATCAGCCAGTGGCTTACTGCCTCGTGAATGAAAAAGTCAGCCTACAAATTCACCGCTGGCTGCACCCTAAATACTGGGGGCTATGGCTCTTCTTTGGCCTGCAACGACTCTCCACGTTACTGCCACTAAGCGCCATTGAAGCACCGGGTGCTTCCATCGGCTGGCTCTATTACCGACTGGTACCTTCACGTCGCCGCATTGCGCGCATTAACATTCAGCAGGCGTTTCCGGAATACAGCGAAGCGCAAATTGAAAAACTGAACAGAGCCCATTTTAAAAATCTGGGCATTTCTGTTTTTGAAATGGGCATCGCCTGGTGGGCTTCAAATAATTATTTACGCAAACACTGTCGCGTCGAAGGGCAGGAACATCTGGAGCAGGCACTCGCCAAAGGCAAGGGCGTGATTCTACTCACCGGCCACTTTTCCACGCTGGAAATGGGCGGTGCGCTGATGTCGTTATACACGCCGCTGCATTCTGTTTATAAGAGAGCGCATAACCCGATGTTCGACACCTTTATGCTGCACTACCGCAGCAAGCGCCTGAAAAAACTCATCGCTAATACCAACGTGCGCGAATTCATCAAGGGACTGCGCGACGGTTATGCAACCTGGTATGCTCCCGATCAGGATTTCACCCGGCACGTGGTGTTCGCACCCTTCCTCGGCGGCATGGCCACCACCCTGATTTCAACCGCCAAAGTTGCCACCATGACCGGCGCCAGTGTGGTGCCTTTTTATTCGCAACGTCTGGACAAGGGCCACGGCTATAAACTGGTGATTCTGCCCGCGCTGGAAGATTTTCCCAGCGGCGATCAATATCAGGATGCTGTCAAAATAAATCAGGCGCTGGAAGAGATGGTTAGGAGAAACCCGGAACAGTACGCCTGGGTACATAAACGCTTTAAAACCCAGCCGCCGGGCAAACCTTCAATTTATTAGTAATGGTCATTTATCGCCTGCTCATCGTTATTCTCTCGCCGCTGATTTTC